>JAICUM010000730.1 GCA_025935855.1 Pirellulales bacterium
GACGCCCCATCGCACGCATTGATGAAAATCGTGCAAGTGCTGGCGATGTCGGTGAAGCGTGGCGCTTGCCGCGGCAGCACCGGAAGCGATCGCGGTATTGCCAATGAAGACTCTGCGAGGGCGCCGCTCGCGATCAGTGCGGACCCCGGCTTATTCACCGGATTTTTATCTGAGGGAAGAAACATTGCGTGATTCCCGGCGTTTCATGAGGGATTGGAGGCCGTTCATGAACAACCAGGAGATCACGCAATGGGTGAACCGCAAGGATGGTTATTTGAGCCAACTTTCAACCGTGCCGTCAAGGTTCTGGCGACCGACGACCGCCTCACGTCCGATGCCGGTTTGCTCTTGCTACGCGAAGCCGATCATCGGCTGGGAATCACCGTGTCGCTGGCGAATCGGCTGCACGATCCGCGGCGGCAGGATCTCATCCGGTATCAACTCGTGGAACTGTTGCGCGAGCGGCTCTATGCCCTGGCCATGGGCTACTCGGCGCAAGACGATGCCGACCGCATGGCCCACGATCCGGCCATGAAGATGGCGGTTTGGAACCGGCCCGGCGAACAGCCGCTGGACGAACGATTGGCCAGTCAACCCACGCAATCGCGTTTGATCGACATGCTCTCGCGCCATCCCGTCAACCGTTACGCTCTGCGCGACGCACTGGCCGATGCCTGCGAACGTCACCTCCGCGCCGAGGGAGGCGACCATGCGGCGAGGAAGATCACCATCGACGTCGATAGCTTTCCGATCCAAGTGCATGGGAACCAGCCGGGCGCCGCCTATAACGGCCACTACCAAGACACCGTTTATCATCCGCTGGTTGCCAGTTACGCGGTGGCCGGCGACTACGACAGCATGCACGAGGGCTATCGCCTGGGAAACGGCTTCGTGCATGCCATTCTGCGACAAGGGCAAGTTCACACGGCCCAGGGCGTGCTGCGGTTCGTGCAAGAAGCGGTCAAGAAGGGGAAACGTCTGGGATTCAGCCTCGACTTACGCATCGACGCGGGGTACACGGACGGCAACACGCTGGACTATCTGACTGACGAAAAGCTGCACTTTCTGGGGCGACTGAAGAGCAACGCGGTTCTCGACCGGCTGGCCGCGCCTCATCTGAAGCGGCCCGTCGGTCGGCCGCCGAAAGAAGGCTACGAAGCCGTCATCGAGCTGGGTCAATATCGGGCCGAGTCTTGGCGGCATTCGCAACGCGTGCTGCTGGTGATCGTCGACAAGCCCGACGCGAAGACCGGGCAGTTGAACTTGCTGCCCGACTATTTCTTTCTCGTAGCGGGATGGAAGCCGGAAGAGCTCGATGGTCCCGCCGCACTGGAGCACTATCGTGGGCGGGGAACCTTCGAGGATCGGCTGGGCGAGTTTCAACAGGCGATCGGTCCGCATCTGTCGCACGCTGATTTCCACGAGAACGAAACCGTGCTGCGCTTGTCGTTGTTGGCGTTCAACCTGGCGTCGATGCTGCGGATCGAATACGAGGACAAGGCGGGCAGTTGTCTGGATCTGGCGCGATTTCAGCGCGACGTGCTGAAGGCCGGCGGGCGAGTGGTGAAGCACGCCCGGCGGTTAGTGCTGTACGTGGCGCAGGCGGCGGCCCCTTTTTGGATACGACTCATCGCCTGCATGAGCCGCTGGAAGCTTCCTGAACGATTTCCTCAGCCGCTCGGGCCGCGATCCTGTGCATGGACGCCGCCACCGCGACATGCGTTTCTGTTCGAGGTACGGCGGGAATGAGGCCACGATCTACCGGCGAGGCCTTCGGAACCAACAAGCACGCGACTGGGGGTAAGGGGGCGGTGTGCGCTCGCGACCTTACCCGCCCCCGTGGCGGTCCGCCGCGCGGAGCTGAAAGCCAAAATCCGCCGGGTGATGAATAAGTCGGGCTGATAGAACACACAGGCCGCGGCTCGTCAGAACGATGACCAACCCCCGCGCGCTAAGCACGCGATACGCCGTGCCTTGAACTTCATCGAATTGGATTGCTAGGCGTCTACCCTGATCGAGAATGTCGTCGAAAAGTAA
>JAICUM010000578.1 GCA_025935855.1 Pirellulales bacterium
AGTTCGCGTATTTGCCGTGGGAGCTGAACCCCGGCGGCATGCCCGTTTCGCCCGATGGCGAGCGGCTCATCACGCGGCAGGAAATCGACCTGCCGTTGCAGGCCGGGGCGGTGAAGGTCGTGCCGTTTGCCCTCGGCGAGCTTGGCCGGTGGGGCGAAGCGCTCGACGGCCAGCCGCTCCAGCGGGCGTATGTGAACACCGGCGTGCGGGCTAGCCTGCCGATGTGGGCCATCTATCCGAACGTGCGCGACCCGCTGTTCAACTTGAATGGCCTGGCCCACAAGGTGGTGTTCGACGCCGAGTTCTCCTATGCCGACGCCAGCCAGAACTTCGACGAGTTCCCGTTGTACGACCAGCTCGACGATACTTCGATCACCGAGTTCCGCCGCCGCACGCGCAACGGCACGCTGCCGCCGCAGATCACCGATCCGAAGTTCGATCCGCGGATCTTTGCCATTCGGCAGGGCATGCAGAACTGGGTCACGTCGCCCGTGCCGGAAATCGCCGAGGATTTGACGGTGCTGCGGCTCGGCGCCCGGCAGCGCCTGCAGACGAAGCGCGGCCCGCTCGGCAATCAGCACATCGTCGATTGGCTCACGTTCGACACCCACGCGACGGTGTTCCCGGACTCGAACCGCGATAACTTCGGCTCGGCCCTGGGCCTCATCGACTACGACATGCGCTGGCATCTGGGCGATCGCTTCAGCATTTTGTCGGACGGCTTCGCCGACGTGTTCGGCAACGGCTTGAAGACGATGTCGCTAGGCGTGCTGTTGAACCGGCCGACGTATGGCAACGCGTATCTCGGCGTGCGGACGATCAACGGCCCGATTACCAGCAACGCCGTTCTGGCCAGCTACAATTACCGGCTCAGCGAAAAGTGGATCACTTCGATGAGCACGGCCTACGACTTCAGCAGCACGGGCAACATCGGCCAGACGGCGTCGATCACCCGCATCGGCGAATCGATGCTCTTCACAATGGGCTTCAACGTGGACGCCTCGAAGAACAACGTTGGCGTGAACTTTATGATCGAGCCGCGGTTCCTGCCGAAGCTGCGGCTCACCAGCGCGACCGGCATCGAGGTCCCGCCCGCCGGAGCGTTTGGCCTGGAATAAGGAGAGCCGCCATGCAGCGTTTGCCTGATGACGACGAACCGGCGCCCCGCCCGGCGCGTTCCTGGACGGGCATGTTCCGCGACGCGATTCGCGGCGTGAAGATAGCCGTTCGCGGCGAGGTGAACTTTTTCATTCACATGTTCATCGCGGTGCTGGCCGGCGTGGGCGGCGGGATTCTCAAGATCTCCGACAACCGCTGGTGGTGCATTTTCATCCTCTGCGTCACCATTGTGCTGACGGCGGAACTGTTCAACACGGCGATTGAACATTTGGCGCGCGCGGTCACGCGCGAGCAGCATCCCGAGGTGCGCGACGCGCTGGACATCGCCAGCGGGGCCGTGCTGGTCGCCTCCCTGGGCGCCTCGTGCGTCGGCTTGCTGATGATCGCCTGGCCGCTGGTGAAAGTGCTGCGGCACTAACAGCACTTCAACGTCCGTGCGGCGAATCGGTCGTGCTATAATGATTGGAATACAGCACGTTCAGAGGAGCAGACCGACATGGCCGCTTCGATTCACGCCAGGCTTGACAACGAAACTGACGCCATGCGCCAGGAACTAAAGCGGACTCAGGGATGGACCGACTCTGAAATCGTGCGCCGCGGCATTCAGCTACTTGCCTCCGCCACCCCAACGCAGGCCAAGCGAAAACTTCGCGGTGTAGGCAAGTACAATTTCGGCATTTCCGATCTGGCGACAAATCCGAAGTACATGGAAGGCTTTGGGGAGTCATAACGGCGCTCGCTGATTGTGAAAGAGCTTTAGCACTTTCCAGCGGCGAACACGTCATCAACCTTCAGGGCGAATCCGTCGAGTAGTCGCGACTCGGCGGTCGAACCGGCGCCAAAGGCGCCATGCTCGGCGTACAGGGAGCCTTCGAGCGCGAGCACCGTGATTCGTTGCTCCTGCGGATCGACGACCCAATACTCGCGGATGCCAGCCTTCGCGTAGTCTCGCCGCTTGTCCTCATAGTCACGAATGTGAGAGCGCCGGTCGTCGCTTACGACTTCCATCACCAAGTCGGCATGCTCATAGTATTTCTTTGACTGCTTCGCATGATTCGCGGCAAAGTTGAAGATGATGTCCGGCTCACGGTACTCTTTGGGACCCAACCAAACAGGCAAGGGCGCGAAAAGCACCATGCCTAATTTCTGCGGGTCGACGAAAGCGCGAAGAGCGTCCAGAAGAAATCGAACGATCAGTTGATGCTCAACTGTTGGCATGCTCAGAAACTCAACGCACCCCTGCGAATATTCCACCAGCCAGTTCCGCGACAGAGCGATGTCCAAATACTCTTCTTCTGCCCACGCCCCTTGAACGGGATAGAGCAAGGCCACGTCCCATGCTGGCTGGCCCACGACAGGCGCAAACTGTGGCTGAGGAAATGGGATCGACGACATGATGCACGGGCTGACTTGATAGACCGGGCCAATGAACGACTGATTATTATACGATGTTTGGAATAGGTTTGCTCTAATCCAGCCAATCCTGCTCGCGCAGTCGCGCCGGCACGTACTCCTCGGTCACGTAGCTGATGTCCTTGGAGATTAGCGCTTCGACTTCCAGCTTGAAGTCGTTCGAGAGCATCTTGCGGATTTCGCTTTGCCACTTCGGCTTCTTCTCGAACCACGGATACTGGGCCACCTGCCGGGCGCGTTTTTTGTCGGTGTCGTTCAGCGAAATCTTCACGCTGTCCGAAAGCTTGCAGCGCTCGAAGTCGATGCTCCGCAGGCCGAGGTACTTGGCCTCGGGAATCGCCATCCGCTGCGATTCGAACGCCAGGTTGATCGAACCCTGCTTGATGACGCTGTAGATGTAGTACCCCCACGGGTCGTTATCCAGCACGCAATACAGCGGCAGGCCCAGCTCGTTGTGCAGGCGGTGCAGCATCCGCCGCACGCCGCGCGGCGGCTGGCCGCTGCCGTGGGTGAGGATGCAGTTGTGCTTCTCCCAAAACCGGTCCTCGTTGAACCGCTGCCAGACCGTGCCCTTTTCG
>JAICUM010000797.1 GCA_025935855.1 Pirellulales bacterium
CACGAGTTGACTCCGCCCTAAAGAGATACCCGGAGGGTCCGTACCGTCAGACGCAGCCTCGCGACGCTGATTACTGGACCTATTACGTCGCGATGGTGTACGAGGGAGCGCCCAATTCCAAAACCGGCAGACTTTACGACAATGACAATCCGGCGCCTGGCCCCGTAGCCGGCAATCTGGAGGTGGGCGCTCTCGGCTGGACGTATGGAGGCAATAGAGCCATATACGGGCGGCCCAATTCGGTTCCGTTTAGGAACGGGCGAGAAATAATTTCCGCAGAGGTTGTTAGATGATAGGTTGCAGGGAACGGGCACTTAGTTCAACGGGTGTGGAGGATTAAGGGATGAATCGTTATCCGGTGGAAACGGAACAACACATGCAAGCCTTGTATCGCTCGCTGTCGGAGAAGGACCGGCGGCGGTATGCGGCGATTGAGGCGGAGAAGGTGGGACACGGCGGGTTGTCGTATGTGTCCCGGCTGTTTGGTTGCGATGCCCAGACGGTGCGGCAGGGGCAGGAAGACCTAGTCCAGCTTCCGCAGGACGAGGCCGCTGGCCGCGTCCGAAAAAAAGGGGGGCCGCAAGCCAGCTAGCGAGGCGCAGCCGGGATTGGTCGCGGCCGTTCAAGAGCAAGTGGCCGAGCGAACAGCCGGTTCGCCCGTCGATCCCGAGATTCGCTGGACGAGCCGTTCGCCGCAGGAAATTGCGGAGGAGTTGGCGGAGCAGGGGTACCAGGCTTGCCGCGATACCGTGCGACGAATTCTTACAGGAGTGCTCGGCCTGCGACGACGCCAGGCGGTAAAGAATGAATCGAATTGCGACTTTCCGCTGCGCGACGAACAGTTTCAGCACATCACAGCGCGGCGGCGCTGGTACGAGCGTCGCGGCTGGCCGGTGCTCAGCATCGACACGAAGAAAAAGGAATTGCTGGGCGAGTTTTTCCGTCCCGGCCGAGCTTATACCGATGGGGTGGTGCGCGTGCTGGATCACGACTTCCCACCGCCGGGCCAGAGCCGCTTGATCCCCTATGGCGTGTACGACGTGCAACGCAACGAAGGCTTCCTCTATTTGGCCACCGGCGCAGACACCAGCGAACTGGCCTGCGATGCCCTGTGGCGATGGTGGCAGCGAATGGGGCGGCGACGCTACTGGCATGCTTCGGGTCTGCTCGTGCTCTGCGATTGCGGCGGGAGCAACGGCCATCGGCATTACCGCTTCAAGGAAGCCTTGCACCATTTGGCAAACGACCTGGGACGCGACATCGAAGTCGCTCACTACCCGCCCGGCTGCTCCAAGTACAATCCGATCGAACATCGCTTGTTCTGTCACCTCTCGCGGGCCTGGCAAAGCGCCGCGCTGCGGACGATCCACATCGCTCGCGAACTGGCGGACCGCGTTCACACTTCCACCGGACTGCGCCTCCTCACGGAAATCGCCCGCCGCACTTATGAGAAAGGACAACAGGTTAGCCAAGAGTTCCTCGACAACCTCCCGATCGACTTCCACAACTTCCTACCCGAACTCAATTACACTGCACCCAGTTGGACCTGAACCAAAACACCGAAGTTATTTTTCGCCCGTTCCTTAGAATCCAGGTATGTCGTCTCGCCAGAGCACGCTTTTTGACGCCGAGCCCGATCCGTGGCAGTTTGATGCGACGCACGAAGAATTGGC
>JAICUM010000232.1 GCA_025935855.1 Pirellulales bacterium
GCTCGGCTTCGTCCGCGTCGATCGCCCGGAAGTCGTCCTCTCGGTCAACGGCCAGATCGCCGCCATCCCCGAAGGCGAGACGGAAATGGGCGTCGAAGTGATCTCGATCCAAGAGCCGAAAGTCGTCCTCCAACGCGGCCGCCAACGCTGGCAAGCCTCCATCGAGAACTAGGACCACGCGCTAGTCTCGTCGCCCAAACTCTTAGCGGCCCCTGCAATCTTCGCGCATCGAAGCAATCGCTCGCCGGCGGGCCCCGTTCTTTCGACAAGTCAGGCCCGCCATTCCCAGTGCCAACAGCAAGGCGGCAGGTTCAGGGATCGCGTGTGTTGACGCAGTTCCAATCCCGAAGTTCGCTCGCCAATCCGCGAGCTCCGCGGAACTTCCTGAATGCGGCGACTGGCCCCGTTGCCATTTCAGGAAGTCGGCGCCGTCCACGTCGTCGTCCAAATCGAAGTCGCCCGCCAGTCCGGAGGCTGGGCTGATCAATACCGAGACGCCCCCTTGGTTGTCGCTGAGTATGGAGTCGGGCACGATGAAAATCAGCGTTTCCGCCGTTGCGAACGTCCGCGCCGAGGCGACTGTCCCCGTGTATCGCCCGCCTGGCGAGTCCACGATCGTATTGGCATAACCCTTCATCTCCGCATGGTCAAATGCCGCGGTCGCTGATGAAGTCGCGCCGGGATCGCCGCTCGGCGCAATCCCACCGGAAAAAAGCTGTGGCAGTGAAAAGTTTGTCGCCGCCGCTGAGTCGAACACCATGTAATCAGTGATCCACGGGCTGTTGAACGTCCAGGCGGTAAAAATTTCTCCCAATTGCGCGGAGTTCAGCGCCGGAAACTGCGTCGTTGCGAGGCTGGGATTGATCAGGTGAAACGTGTACGTCCCCGGTTGAATCGTATATTGCAGCAGTCCCGTGGCGCCGCCTGTAAAAAACGGGTGATACCACCGATCTTGCGAGCCGTCGAATCCAGCGGCGCCGTCCTGCGTTCCGCTGATATTGACGATCGCCGTGTTCGCCGGAAGATTCGCGGTAATGACCGTGCCGCCTAAGGCACGCCCCGTTCCCAGAGCAACAAGCATCAAGAACCACTTAGTCATAATTGGTCTTCCTTTTTGTTTGATCCGCGTTCCTCCGCGTGCTAATGGTCGTCCTCCTCGATCTCCCAAGGATTGCTCGGCTTCACCACCGGCACGTGCAGCGCCGCCTCTTCCTCCAGCACGCGCACCGGCGGCGCCACGCGGTGGTGCATCAGCTCCGTCGCCACCGAGCGCATGTTGAGCAGCAGCACCGCCACCGCCGCGGCCGGCACGATCCAAACGAGCACCTCCGCCTGCACCGACGACGATCCACGGTTCACAAGCTCATACAGCGTCCAGAACGGATTGCTGATTTGCAAGAGCGAGTATCCCTGGTTGCGTAGCTGCCGCGACGTCATCTGAATCACCAGCGGCGTAAAGCTCCCCACCATCACCAGTAGAATCTGCACGAGAAACGCCGCCGTCAGCGGTACGAAAATCCACCGCCGCAGCAGCACCGTGATCAGCCGCCCCACTCCCAGGTAACCCACGACGTACGACCAGGACAGCACGAGCAAGCACGCAATGCTCTCGGTCGTCACGAACCGGCCCGTCGCCGGACCACGGAACACGAGCAGAATCAGGCCCACGGCAATGAGCATCGTGAGATTCGACGCCGCGAACAAATAGCCGGTCCCCGGTCCGGGGTTGAACAAACTCAGCGTCGTTCGGCCGAGCGTACTCTGCGGCAGCGAACGCTGCACCCGCCGCGATAAAAGGGGCCATTCGCCGGTGAGCAGCGCGCCCATTACGGCCCAATAACCAGTTGCGAACACGGTCGCCGCAACTAGCGCCTCGCCAATGTTGTTGGCGCCGTTTCCGCTTGTGCTGGAAAGCTCGTAGTAGATGCCGGCCGCCATCCAGCCGCAGAAACACGCTTGCTGCACCATCATCCACCGCCGTAGCGGCGTCGAGCGATTCTCGCTGACAAACGCGATTTGCGCCGCGGCTGCCGAGTGAAAGAGGCCGAAGAAAGTGATGTAAAACGTGAGCATGACCGAGATCACGATCCAGAACTCTTCTTCCCGCATGAAGCCGGAACCCGACTGGATAATCATCCACCCCAGGGCGATCCCGCCGACGCAGGCCAGTGCCAGGCCCAGAATCAGGATCACGGAGGTCACCACCTGCGTTCCCCGCAGTCTCGCCATCGCGCCAATCAGCAGCGAGATCATGCTCAGGCCCATCGAGCCCAGCACCATGCCCGCCAGCACCACGCTGATCGTCATCGCGTCCACGCCGCGCAATAGAAACGTGAACGCGATGCATGGGCTGACCGCGCACAGGTACACGACCATCTGCACCGCCGCGCTCGCCAGCTTCCCGGTGATGATCTTGCGCGAGGACAACGTCGTGATGGAGAGCAGTTCGTAGGTCTGCTCCTCCTGTTCCGCGGCGAGCGAGCGGAACGCCGAAAACGGTACGATCAGCGCCAGCGGAATCGCCAGCACCACGTAGTAGCCCTTGAGCAACGTCGGCCCGGCCGCCGCCCAATAAATCTCCGGCCCGATCCAAGCGATGCCAATGAAGCTCACTATCCAGCAGGCCACCAGCACCACCAGGAAGGTGATCACAAACTGCCGGCTCTTCAGCGCCTGCCGCGTCTCCTTCACCAGGATCGGATTCGCCCGGTCCACCAGTGCAATCAGCCAATCCTCGACCGGCCGCCACGCGCGCGCCCACCGCGAGGGCTCGCCCTCAATCGGTCCCTCCCCCGCGTCAAGAATCTCAGCTTGCACAACCGTAGACATAAAAAAATCATCCCACACTAGCCGGCGGCACACTGCCGCCGGGGTGCCACTGGCATTTTGCCAGTGAGAAGTGCCAAACGAGTACCCACTTCCGCACTGGCAGGATGCCAGTGGCACCCGGCGTGTACCAACTCTCCACCCCCCTCCCGAGCCCTCCTCTCAAGGGGAAGGGAGCCGGACCGGCTCGCGCTACTGCACCAGCCCCGCCGTCACCGTCATGAACACATCCTCCAGACTCTTCGCCTTCGACGCGAACTCGACCACCTCGAACCCCGAATCCACGATCTGCCGCAACAAGGCCGCCTGCTCCTCCGGCCCGCCGTCGTGCGTCATCGTCACGTGTCCCTGCCGCACCGCCACGTCGCGCACATCGTCGCGCTGCCGCAGGTAATTCATCAGACCTTCAACGTCGCGCAGCACGCGCAGCCGCACCTCACTCCGCGTTTGCGTCCGCGAGCTGATCTCCTCGACCGTTCCCACGGCCAGCAAATGCCCGCGCTCGATGATCCCCACCCGATGGCACATCTCCGCCAGCTCGGTGAGAATGTGCGAGCTGATCAGCACCGTCTTGCCGTTCTCCGCCAGCCGACCGATCATCTCCCGCAGTTCGATCCGCGCCCGCGGATCCAGCCCCGCCGCCGGCTCATCCAGAATCAGCACCGCGGGGTCGTGAATCATCGTCCGCCCCAACGATAGACGCTGCTTCATGCCCTTCGACAGCCCGTTGATCGGCTTGTCCGCCAGTTGGTCGAGCAGCGTGAACTCCATCGCGTAGTCGATGGCCGAGCGCCGCTGCATGCTGTGCAGCCCGTAGGCTCGGGCGAAGAAGTCCAAATACTCCACCACATTCATATTCTGATACGTGCCGAAGTAATCCGGCATGAACCCCAGCCGCCGCCGCACCCGGTCGGGGTCGTCCACCACCGAGAAGCCGTCCACCAGCGCATCGCCGTACGTCGGCTCATCCAGCGTCGCCAGAATGCGCATGCTAGTCGTCTTGCCGGCGCCGTTCGGACCGATGTAGCCGAACACCTCGCCGGCGTACACCTCGAAGCTCATGTCGTACACCGCCTTGGTCGGACCGAAGTAGCGGTGCAGATGCCGCAGCTCGATCAGCGGCCGGCGCTGTTGGTGGACGGCTACCATGTTCCCTCCACCACGTGAAAGCTGGCTTCTTCTTCCGCATCCACGCCGACCGCCAGCTCAATCGGCTGCGCGGTGAACGCGATGTACTTTCCGGCGCCCCAGCCCTCGATTTGCGCGGAGTTGATCGCCTGCAGCCGCGCTTCCATCAAACTCTGTGACAGTTGAAAGCCGTAGTACACGCCGCGCGAGCTGGGGTCCACGCCGCTGGGATATTGCGGCAAGTTGTCGCTGAATAGCCGCCGCACCTTCGTCGCGATGTCCGACTGCTTCGCCACCGGAACGACCTGGCTTTTCTCGTCCGGCAGATTCTCCAACCAGTAAAACGTGCCGTCGTGGTCTTGCACCGCCGCGTGCGTCACCTCGACGCCCAGGTGATTCACGACACGCAAGCCTTCGGCTGTCTTTCGCAGATTAAGCCGCTTCTCCGTCGGCCGCGCGACGATGGCCTGGTACTGCGTCGGCGTGCGCGATTGCAGCCAGCCGTCCGTCAGTCGCTGCACCTCGGTCCACTCCATCCACCGCGGCGGCGTTCGGCTCGCCCCATAATTCGACTGCACCTGCCACGCTGGGTAGATCGGAAACATCGCCTGATCCGCCGGAACCGTGAGCCCGCTGCGCGGCGAGATGCCCGCATAGTACGAAAGCCGTCCCCAGCACACGGCCTCGCCCGAGCGCTGGTCCAAGAGGGTGAGCGTCCGCGTGCGCGCCCGCACCGCCACGCCGTCGACCACCATTCCGTACGCGAACAACAGCAGCGTCGTCACGGCGGCCGCCACGGGCACCGACGCCAAAAGAAGCGGCAACTTGCGATTCCGCTTTAGCAGCCAATAGTTCAGCGGACCAATCGCCAGCACGAACACCGTAATCAAAAACTGAAAGTGCCCCACCGGCGCCACGCCCACATTGGGAATCAAAAAGTTGTTGAACTCAATGTTCTCGCTGTCCGGCTGATTGCCGTGCCGCGTCGTCCACATCGCCCGCGGCCCGAGCAGCGATTGCCTCATCGCATCGGAAGCAGTCATATTCGCAGCCTGAGTCGGACCCGGCGGAGGCGCCGCCCCCATCGCACCGGCGGGCAACGGGCCCGGGAAACGCCTTTTCAACTCCGCGATCGCCCGCGTGGCCCCGGCGCCCGGCCCGGCAGGCATGCGCCAAGCCAATAGACCCTTCAGGGCGGCAGTCGCCTCGGCAGCCGGATTTCGGTCGAACGTCCCGCGAAACGCCGTCACCGCGCCTAGTCCATAGCCGCGCACCGCGAACCACGGCCGCGAATCTTTGGGCACGCCGACCATCGCGTTCTTCAACCACTCGACGGCTTTTTTGCCGTCGGCTTGCTCGATTTGGAAACCGCTGAGCACCAGCGCCCCTTCCGCCGGGTCCGTCGCCCGCTCCCCCAGCGGCGCGTATCGCCAGCCGGCTGGCAAATGATCGTTGCCGGAAAGCTCTTCGACCGTTTTCGAGACGTCGATCGCTGCGTTAACCCCCGACAATTGCTGCCACGATTTTCCCGCGTCGATCACCCACAGATTTCCCCCGGCGCGCACCCACCGCAACAGCGCGGCCGCTTGCTCCGGAAAATTCGCCACGAACGCCGGAAACTGCTCCGCCGACACGAGCATCACGTCCGTCGTGGTGTGCTCCATCCAGTTCGTCGGCAGATCCGCTTCTTGAATCTGGTCGATCATCACCGGCGTGCTGTACATCGCCTGCAACGCCGACTGGCTCTCGACCGCCTTCGCGCCGCTCATCGCCGTCGCCCGAATGACTTCCGGCCCGCCCGTGTTGTTTCCGTAGTTCACGTTGTTCGCGACGTTCAGGTATCGCAATTCGAGCTGATCGTCGGCTTGCCCGTCGATCCAAATCTTCCAACTGCACAATTGCCAGACTTGGTACTGCGGAACGACGAGCACTTCGCCGACGTTCGTGGCGCCGGCCGGCATGAGGAATTGCTTCTCGACCGTCATCCCTTTCCAGCGACTGGAATAGTCGCCCAGCGTCAACTGAAAGCGAATCTGCCTATCAGCCGTCGCCCCCTTCAGCGTGCTCAGCAGCACGTCCGCCCGGCGATAACCGAACCGCGCGCCGAGCCCCAGGTCGACCGTGAGCTGCAACCCGCTTCGCCGCGAATAGCCCGGCCCCGTGCCTGTCATCGGCATGGTAAACCCCACGCCCGCGACGCCGTTGCCGCCTACCTGCACGCTGCCGCGCGGACCGACCGCTGGTGTAACGGCCATGCCGACTTGATTCGGCGGTCTTCGCGGCGCCGCGAGCGCGCGTGCTCGCGGAGGCTGCTGCGCCACAACCGGCGCCGCCATCAGCACCGCGCAAAACCACGCCGCAAGCCGCATCCAAGTGCGGGCGCAGCATCCATTCCAAGGCCGTTGAAAAGACAAACTCATGGCGCCGTCGTTCCCTTGACGCTTGCAGTGGCCGCCTTCCGTTCGACCGGCGACGGTCCCGTGCGCTCAACCCCCCCGCGGCTCGTCCGGGCAATAATCTCCTGCGGCCCCAGCCAAGAGGCGAACGCCGACCCCAGCAAAAAGAACAGCGACTGCACGCCGATCGCCGCCGGAATGCTCAGCAGCCCGACGGTGAGGCCCACGCCCCACATCCGGCCGCCCATCGCTTGCCCCGCAAACACCGACGCCACCGCAACCGCCGCGGCCACCAGCAGCATCGTCCGAATAGTAAACCGCGGCAAAAACATCGGCGTGATTCTGGCAGAAAGTCCTAACCCAAAGCAAGTTAGGCCAAATTCAACGTCAGATAGCAATTCGAAGCGTGCCATGCCCACGAAGGTCCGCCGACGTGGGCATGTTAACCCATGATTCCATTCCCACGCGGACGTGGGCATGGCGTCCTATTTGATTGACATTCGAAGGCTCAATAAATCGACCTGATACTGTCGAGTCCACGAACCACCCGGTAGCATAAACGAGCCGCACCAGCCCTTCGCCCAGTCTACAGAATCTTGCCGACAATCGCATGAAATCCTCCCGCGCGTTTCACAGTTCTTTGCCCAACCACTACGCCCAACGGCGCCCCAGCCCCAACTTCGCGCCGCTCCCCAGCCCCAAAGGGGCGCCAGTCAATAGCCAGGGGCGCCAGCCCCTGGTAGCCGCCGCCAATGACAACCGAAGCCCCAACGGGGCGACAGTACCTTTCCACTCAGGGAGATTGCCCACTCGCTGCCTAACCTTGGCCATTGGTCTCTTATCCATTTTCTGCCATCGAGCCCACGCCCTCGAAGTCGAAGCCTACGCCGCCCAACACTTCGGCGTCGGCCGCATCACGCTGCCCGTCCTCGCCAACGGCCCCGTCATCCCGCTGGAGGACGAACGCTTTACCGCGGCCTCGCCCAACGGCCGTGTCCTGTACCCGGTGCTCAAAGAGCAAGCCGTCCGCCGCTTCTTCCGCCGCTTCCTGGAAATCGACTCGCCGCGCTCAGTCACCATGTACTTCCTCTTCACCGGCAATGCGCCGTTCGAACTCGACGCCTACGCACCCACGAAGCAATCGGTCCAAGTCACGCCGCGAACCGCCCCTGCCGCTCACCGTGCGTTGATGAACGATTGGTGGCGCGAGTACTCCAACCACTGGAAGAACCTCCGCCA
>JAICUM010000359.1 GCA_025935855.1 Pirellulales bacterium
AGAGAAGCCAGCCGCCTCGAACTCGCAACGGCGCCGCTGGCTGGACAACCGCTGCTGGTCGTGTGCGAAGTTTTTCGACTCGCCTGGCGGGCAGCCGGCTTTTCCGAGCAAGCAATGACCCGCGAGTGGTGGCAGAAGCTTGCGCAGTTCGCCCAAACGCCGACGGCCGGCGGCGCCCTCAACCTCCCGGGAAACGTCATCGCCCGGCGTGATTCCGCCGGGCTGCTATCGCTGACGGCGCCGCGGCTGCCTTGACCGCATCTGGGCGGCGTATCTACCATCTGCCGCCTGTTTTGCGCGCATCGGTCGGAAGGCACGGCGGGACCTGAACAAGGTTCGGCGTCTGCCGATCCGCTGCGCCCTGCGCTCGCGAGCAAGGACGCTCAGCCATCGTTACGCGGTTCATCAACATCTGCTGGTCGTTCTTTAAGCTCGCGCTGGGGCTGGCGCTCGTCGGCGGCATCGCGACGGGCGTGTATCTGTACGTGCGGATGGATGATGAAATCCGCCGGCACGTGGAGAGCATGCTCGCCGAACGGTATCCGCAGTTCGAGGTGAGCGTCGGCGGCGCGCGTGTGCTGAAGGACAAGGGGATCGCGATTTACGACGTATCGCTGGCGCTGCCGGGCGGCGGACGGAATGACGATCCGCTGCTCTCGATCGACGAGCTGGTGCTGATCTGCGACGTCGAGTGGGCGAAGCTCGTTCAAGGTGCTCCGAACATCCATCGCGTTGAGGTGAAGTCGCCGCAGCTTGCCGTGCGGCGCACGGCGGGCGGCCGGTGGAATGTCGAGTCGCTCTTGCCGAGTCAACCCTGCGGGCAAGCGCTGCCGCAGATTGTGATTCGCGGCGGCACGGTCTCGGTGGATGACGGCTCGGCGGAAACGCCGCCGCTGTCGCTGACGAATGTCGATGCGACGGTGACGCCGGTTGAGCAAGCTTCGGCGCCAGGCGAGTGGCCGAGCGTGCGGGTGGAAGGCCAAGCTTCGGGGCCCATGCTGAAGCGCGTGGAATTGACGGCCACGCTCGATGGAAAGCAAAGGCTGTTTAACGCTTCGGGGTCGATTCGCCAGATGCAGTTGGCGGACGCCCTTGCGGCGTGGGTGACGCCCATGCTGCCGCCGGCGGCGCGGGCGACACGCGTGAGCGGCACACTGGACGGTTCCGGGACGGTCGCTTGGAAGTTCGATGGCCGCTCGCTGCCGCAGTTTTCATCGACGCTGGCCTTGAGTTCAGGCCGCATCGAGGACCCACGCTTGCTGCCGCCGGTGACGGAGTTGGCCGGAAAAATCGTCGTGGATAGCCAGCGGCTGCAGCTCGAAAACATTCACGGAAAGTGGGGCGTGGCGGCCGTGGCACTCTCCTTGAATCGTAGCGGGTGGAGCGCCGCGGCGCCGATGGCTGTTTCTGCTCGCGCGGCGAACGTTCCGCTCGATGACGAGCTGTATCAAGAGCTCCAGCGGGCGGCGCATCCGCAGAACGCGCTGGGCATTCATCTGGCGGACGATTTGCGAAAGGAATGGGATCACTTCAGCCCGACGGGCGTGGTCGACGCGACGGTGCAGGCGACGTTCGTCAATTCGAAATGGCATCCCAAGGCGACGCTCGCCGGGCGGCAACTGACATTTGAGTCCGACAAATTCGCTTACCGACTTACCGACGGCAACGGCACGATCCGCTACGCGTGTGCGGAGAATGGCCGGCCGCCGCAGGTGGACATCGATCTTACCGGCGTGGGCGGCGGGGAGCGGCTGCGCATTGTCGGGCAAGTGTTCGACCCGAAGCCAGAGGCCGCCGGCTGGGCGCAGATCACCGGCGAAGGGCTGGAACTGGATGAGAAGCTGATTGCAGCGGTGGACGGAGCGATCGCTGAGGCCAGTGAGCACGGCCAGGCAACGCCGATCATCGCCTCCCTGCACCCGGCAGGAAAATTCAATTTGGCGTATTGGCGCATCGACCGTAGGCAACCTGGCGCGGAGCCGGAGACGAAGCTGCGGCTGGATCTGACGGATGTGCGGATCAACTACGAGCAGTTCCCCTATCCGCTCCGCGAGATTCGCGGCGTCATCGAAGCTCACGGCCACGAGTGGACGTTTAGCAATTTTGTCTCCGGCGGCTACCGGACGATTTACGGGGAAGGCTCTCTGAAGCCGACCGCTGAGGGGCGCGAGCTGTGGCTGCGGTTCACTGGGCAGAATGTGCCGCTGGACGACAGTTTGTTCTACTCGCTGCAAACGCAAGGCGCGACCGGGCAATCTCCGGCCCAAAAGGTGTGGCAAATGCTGCAGCCGCGCGGGGCGGTGAATCTCGTGGCGCAGGTTCAGCACCGCATTGGCGTAGGCAAACCTCGGATCGGCGTGGTCATCCAGCCGACGGCCAATTCGTCGGTGAAGCCGGTGTTCTTTCCCTATCTGCTCGACGACGTGTCGGGGACGTTTTCGTACAGCGACGAGCAGGTTGTACTGCAGGACGTCAAAGCCCACCATGACAGCACCGCGATGGGCGCCAATGGCTCGGGCAGGTTCTCGCCAGACGGCGGCTGGGAGTTCAAGCTCTCGGGATTGTGGGCTGATCGGATCAGCACCAAGTCTGATTTGCTGAACGCCCTGCCGGAGAGATTGCGCAGCCGCATCGAGCAATTGCGTCCCAGCGGCGGGTTCGGGCTGCACAACGGCGAGCTGGTGTTCCGGCAAACGCCGGTCATGCCGCTCAAGACGACATGGGACATGCAGCTTGAATGCCATCAAGCGGACATCAACTGCGGCGTGGAGCTGCACAACATTCACGGCTCCGTCCGGCTGATTGGCGAGGATGACAGTCAGCGTACACGTTGCTCGGGCGAGCTGGCCTTGGAAACGGCGACTTACCAGGACGTGCAAGTGACGAACGTCAAAGGTCCGCTGTGGATCGATGAGAGCGAATGCCGGCTTGGCAAATGGGCGACGGAGCGCACCGGCGAGCCGATGCGCGCCATCAGCGGCAGCATGTATGGCGGCACGCTGAGCGGCAATGGGCTGGTGCAGCTTGGCGCCTCGCCCAAGTACCAAGTGGAGGCGAATCTGGTTGGCGCCGACCTAAGCCGGATGATGATCGAGCGCGTCGGCGGCGGGAAGGCCTACTCCGGAAAAGTGGATGGCTCGATCGTCGCCCATGGCGACGGCCCTTCGATTGCTCGTTTTGTCGGCCAGGGGAATGTCCACGTGCGCGAGGCCAACATCTACGAGTTGCCGCTCTTGATCGGCCTGTTGAAAACGGTGCGTACCGGCGACCCAAGCCAGACGGCGTTCAACGAGAGCAACGTCGCGTTCCGCATTCAGGGGCCGCACATCACGCTCGATCAGATTGACTTCCTGGGGGATGTGGTGGACCTGTATGGGTACGGCGTCATGGAGTTTAACCAGGACATCAAGATGATCTTCCGGAGTGAAGTATTTTTGCGGGACTATCGGATTCCGTTCGTTAAGAATCTGGTCGGCCAGGCCAGCCAAAATATCATGCAAATGTACGTGGACGGCAAACTCACCAATCCGCATGTCACCACCGAGGCGCTGCCGGGCTTTAAGCAGCTTTTGCAGCAGATTAAGTCGGATCTTGAGAATCCGGCGGGATCGATGGCGGCGCGGCAGAATCTGCGCGGGGCGAGATGAAGGTAGGTTTACGAAGGAGTGAATGATAAGAAGTGGACGTCTAGGATGAGCAACGTTTGGGAATCCCTCCCCTAGCCCCTCCCTTCGAGGGAGGGGGGAGCTTGAAAGGCCATGAATATTGGCGCCACGACAGGGGCGTTGACCAGCGCGGCGGGGGCGCCGCTTTCGCAGTCTGCCGGCGCGGAAGCGGAGCGGGCGCAGCGCGACTCGGCGGTCCAGCAGCGGCTGGCCGACGGGCAAGAGAAGTCGGAGAAAGCCTCGGGCATCGGCCAGATGGACGAGGACCAGCAGGCGTCCGAGCGCGACGCCGATGGCCGGCGGCTGTGGGAAGATACGAAAAAGAAAACGCAGACTGCCGAGGAAGCGGAGGCGACCCGGCAGGCGAAAGATGCGAGCGGATTAAGCGGCAACTCGCTGGATCTCACCGGCTGACGTGGGTAGGTGCTTTCGGCTTGAAACCATAGAATGTGGGATTCCGTTTACTAGCTGGTAGGCTTGGTCCATGCCCACGCGGACATGGGCATGGCACACGGCTTGGTTGGCAGCCTGACGTTTTACTTTCTCGATGGCAATGAAGTTCACGAAGATGCACGGCGCTGGCAACGACTATGTGTATGTAGATTGCTTTGCGCAGCCGATTCCGAAGGATCCGCCGGCGCTGGCACGGGCCGTGGCTGATCGCCACTTTGGCATCGGCGGCGACGGGCTGATTTTGATTTGCCCCATCGACGGGGCCGACGCTGAGATGCGGATGTTCAACGCCGATGGTTCGACGGCCGAGATGTGCGGCAACGGCATCCGCTGCGTGGCGAAGTATGTGCATGATCACGGCATCGCGGTGCGCGATTCGCTGCGGATCGTGTCGGCCGGACGGAAGTTTGAGGTCGACCTGACAGTAAAGAATGGCAAGGTCCAGCGGGTGCGCGTCGACATGGGCGAGCCGATTTTCGAGTCGGCGAAGATGCCGACGACTTTGGCCGGGCATCCGCCGACGGATGTGCCGCTGGAAATCGCCGGCCGGCAGTTCAAGGTCACGTGCATGGGTACGCCGAATCCGCATTGCGTGACGTTTGTGGATGAGCCGACGGACGAACTGGTGCTGGGCTTTGGGCCGAAGATCGAGCGGGATTCGCATTTCCCGAATCGCATTAACGTCGAGTTCGTTCAGGTCTTGAATCGGGAGACTGTGCGGCAGCGCACGTGGGAACGCGGTTCCGGCGAAACGCTGGCCTGCGGCAGCGGAGCGTGTGCGGTGTGCATTGCCGGCGTGCTGACGGGCCGCACGGAACGGCGGATCACCTCCAAGCTGTTGGGCGGGGATTTGCAGCTCGAGTGGGATGAGGCGACCAATCACGTGTTTATGACGGGACCCGCCGCCGAAGTTTTTTCCGGCGAGTGGCCTGAATAGATCATTTGTTTGCGGTTTGTTTTTTGGCTGAGAGCTAATCGCTAAGAGCTGACAGCTTTTTCTGAGCAAGGATGCTGCATGAATCGGACGCCGTTATGGATGCGTTGGGGCGGGCTGTTGGCCGCCAGTGGAATTCGCGCGTGGATCAGCACCGTTGATTGCCGGGGACT
>JAICUM010000280.1 GCA_025935855.1 Pirellulales bacterium
GTCCACATGGCGAAGATCGGCGTGTTGGTTGAAGTCGAGGGCGGCAACGACGAGCTAGCCAAGGACGTGGCCCTGCACGTGGCGGCGATGAATCCCAAAGCGCCGACGAAGGAGTCGCTCGATCCGAAGCTGGTGGCCCAGGAAAAGGAGATCCAAAAGGAACGCGCCCGGCAGGAGGGCAAGCCGGAGAATATCATCGAGAAGATGATCGAGGGCCGGATGCGCAACTTTTACGCGGAGAATGTGCTCGAGGAGCAGCCATTCGTCCGCGATGAGAGTACCACTGTCGGCCAGCTCGCCAAGAAAGGCGGCATGAAGATCAAACGCTTCCTCCGCTGGCAGCTCGGCGAAAGCCAAGCCACGTCCGCGTGAGGATCGACATGCGGCGGACTCAACCGAACAGCCCCGACCTAGCTTGGTCGGGGCTATTTTTTTTGGAGTGGACGTTGCGAAGCCTCGCGCGAGGGCGTTAAGAAGTCGGCTGGATAGTCCCTTTGCGCCTTTGGGGCTTTGCGTGAGAATAGCTTCGGCCGCCAACCACCCTCGACCCGGCTCGAACCGCCATGAAAACCGCCGCCATGCCCCAAGCCGCCCCGAAGAAGACCGCCGGTCCCTACCAACGCATTGTGCTCAAGCTCTCCGGCGAGAGCTTCGCCCCGGCGGGCGAGCGCGGCATCAGCATGCAGGAGATCATCCACATCTCCGCGCAGACTTACCGGGCCAAGCAGCAGGGCGTTGAAATCGCCATTGTCATCGGCGGCGGCAACATTCTCCGCGGCGCCCAATTCATCGCCGGCAACTCGGGCGTCCATGAAGCCACCGCCCACTACATGGGCATGCTCGCCACGGTCATCAACGGCCTGGCGCTGCAGGACGCACTCGAATCACTCGGCTGCGAGACGCGACTGATGAGCACGCTCAAGATGGACGGCGTCGCCGAGCCGTTTATCCGCCGCCGGGCCAAGCGGCATCTTGAAAAGGGCCGCATCGTGATCCTCGCTGGCGGCACGGGCGCCCCGTTTGTCACCACTGATACTGCGGCCGCCCAGAAAGCCCTTGAGCTGGAAGCCGACATTCTTATGAAGGCGACGCGCGTGGATGGAGTATACAGCGACGATCCGGAAAAGAATCCGACGGCTACGCTATACCGCGATTTGACTTACGAGCAAGTTCGCAATCAGAACTTGCGGGTGATGGACCCGACGGCCATCGCTCACTGCATGGAGCACAACCTGCCGATTCTCGTGTTCAACTACCGCACCGACGGCAACATCGAACGCGCCG
The DNA here is from genome assembly GCA_025935855.1 of Pirellulales bacterium. Lineage (GTDB taxonomy): Bacteria > Planctomycetota > Planctomycetia > Pirellulales > Lacipirellulaceae > Lacipirellula. The sequence continues at coordinate 1,285 of JAICUM010000280.1, forward strand.
TCCGTGGCGAGCCGATTGGCACCCGTGTGACGTGCAGCAAGAACTAATCCAAACGACTCCACAGCGGGGAGATTCTCATGGGCGCAGACGAAATCCTTCTCGACGGCGAAGAGCGGATGGAGAAGGCGATTAACAAGCTGAAGAGCGATCTCACCGGCATTCGCACCGGTCGCGCCAATCCTGGCTTGGTCGATTCACTGCGCGTCGAAGCCTACGGTTCGCCGGTGCCGATCAAGCAGATCGCCTCGGTCAGCGCCCCCGAGCCGCAGCAACTGCTCATTCGGCCGTTCGATCCCTCGACGATCAAGGACATTGAGCGGGGCATCATCAATAGTGACCTCGGCCTGGCGCCTAACAGCGACGGCAAGGTGATCCGCCTGAACATTCCGCCGCTGTCCGGCGATGTGCGCAAGAAGATGGTCGCCCGCACCAAGGAGCTCGCCGAGGAAGCCAAGGTCGCCGTTCGCAACGTCCGCCGGGACGCGAACAAGCACGCCGACCAAGCCGAGAAAGACGGCGAACTTTCCGAGGACAACTGCAAAAGCCTCAAGGACGAGGTTCAGGATCTCACCAAGAAATACGAAGGCAAAGCCAACGATCTCGCGACGGCCAAAGAGACCGAAGTGATGGGCGGTTAGCCGCTTGCGGCTTAGCGATTCGCCGTTGCTAGCGTGCCGCCAAGCTTCTCTTGCCGCATTTTGCCGATGCGGCCTATACTCCCGCCGGAACTACCCGACGTTCTTGCTGCGCTTGGTGCATGACGTGCCGCGTGGCGACCCAATTCTTTCAACCGCGCGGCCGCGGGTCGCGCCGTGGTTTAGGGAGAAACCGCTATGTCTGGCATGGAAGCTGACGCTGAACTGCGCGCCACGCGCGCCGCCCATCGCAAACACCGCCTCATTTGGTTCGCCGTCGCCTGTGCGGTTCTCCTCACGGCGGTGGTCATTCGCCTGTGCCAGGGCGATCGCACCGCGTCTGCTTCGCCGGCGGAAGCCGCGAACGCCGGCGAGCCGCAAGTCAATGCCGACGCCCCACTGCCCCGCATTGGCCGGCCACAGCACGACGTCATGGCATTGGTGAACGGGAAGGACATCAGCCGACCAATGCTGATCGACGCGTGCGTGAAGCGCTACGGCAAGGAAGTCCTGGAAAGCCTGGTCAACAAGCGGCTCATCACGAAGCACTGCGCCAACCGCGGCATTGCCGTGACGAACGACGAGATCACGGCGGAAATCGACCGCATGGCCAAGCGGTTCAAGCTCGGCCGCGAGCAGTGGCTCGACCTGCTGCAGAAAGAGCGTGGCGTCAGCCCGCAGGAATACGCCCGCGACATTATCTGGCCGACGCTCGCGCTGCGGAAGCTGGCCGACGCCCAGTTGCAGGTCTCGCCGCAGGAGATTCAGCAGGCCTACGAAAAGGAATTCGGAGAGATGATCCGCGCGCGGCTGATTGCCGTGAGCGACGGAAAGAAGGCCGCTGCCTTGCACGATCAACTGGCCGCCCATCCGGACAGCTTCGCCCGCGTGGCAATCGAGAACTCTGAGGACGTCAACAGCGCGAGCATGGGCGGCATTATTCAGCCGATCCGCCGGCACGTGGGCGACAAGAACATTGAAGCCGAGGCGTTCAAGCTGCAAGCGGGCCAGGTCTCGCCGGTGATTTCGGTGGGCAACCAGTTCGTGATCATCAAGTGCGATGAGCGGATCGCGCCGCGTTCCCAGCCGATGGCGGAAGTTCAGCCGCGATTGGTGGAGCGGATCAAGGAAGAAAAGCTGCGGGCCGCCGCGGACGGAATATTTGCGGAGGTTCAGAAGAGCGCGGTGGTGAAGAATGTGTACAACGATCCGCAGCTTTCCAAGCTGATGCCGGGCGTGGTGGCTACCGTGAACGGTGATCCCATTACCCTGCAGGAGCTCGGCCAGGAATGCATGCTGCGCCACGGGGACGAGGTGCTGGAGTCTGAGATCTCGAAGCTATTGCTAAAGCAGGCTCTGTCCACGGCGAACGTCACTGTTTCACAGGCTGATCTCGACGCCGAGATGCGCCACGCAGCCGAACTGGCTGGCGAGTTGGACGACAAAGGCAAGGTGGATCTGGCGAAATGGGTCGCGAAGATTACCGAGCAAAACCACGTTTCCAAAGAGATTTACGTTGAGGACGCCGTTTGGCCGTCGGCGGCTTTGAAGAAGCTGACGGCGAAAAACGTGCAAGTCACCGACGAGGACATTGCCAAGGGCTACGAAGCCAACTACGGCGAGCGCGTCCGCTGCCGGGCGATCGTGTGCAGTCAGATGCGGCGGGCTCAGGAAGTGTGGGACAAGGCCCGGCGAAACCCGTCGGTGGAGTTCTTCGGTGAGCTCGCTGAGCAGTATTCCGAAGAGCCGCAAAGCAAGGCCCTGCGGGGCGAGATTCCGCCCATCGGGAAGAACGGCGGCCAGAAGCCGGTCGAGGATGTGGCCTTCCAACTTGCCGACGGCCAGCTTTCGGGCATCATCCAAGTCGGCGAGAAGTTCGTCATTCTCCGCTGCGAGGGCCGCACGAAGCCGGAAAACATGGACCTCGACCAGGTGCGCAATATTCTCAAGCAGGACATCTTCGAGAAGAAGTTGCGGATTGCGATGGCCGAGAAGTTCGACGAGATCAACAGCAACGCCCGCGTCGATAATTACCTGGCCGGGACATCGCACACGCCGGACAAGCCGAAGGTGGGCGAGCAGAAAGTTCGCGAAGACATCGCGGTGCGGCCAACGGTGGCGCGATGAATCGAAAGATTGTCGCGCCTTCCCCGGCGAGATATTATGACAGGGTGCAGTAATTCGACCGCCGGACTTTAAAGCCAAGTCATGTATCCCGGTCTTACAGTTGATAACGCTGAATTTCTGCGCGGCCAAGTCGCTGCCGGCGAGTTCAGCGATGATTCTGACGCGATGAACGCCGCGGTCATGCGACTGCGGCGTCGCGCGGAGATTGTCGCCAAGCTGCGGCGCGCCGAGGAGCAACTCGAGGCCGGGGACTACGTCGAATTGGATGACGAGGGCTTAGACCGCTTCTTTGACGCATTGTTCACGAAGGCTGGCGGCGAGTGGCGGCTAGATTGAGTCCTCGACGAAGTAGCTTGCGCATTTCGAACGGGGCGTCGGCTGATCTTGGTTCGATCGTTTCGTACATTGCTCAGGACCGCCCGGCCGCCGCGCGTCGAGTCCTCAAGGCGCTTCGGGACACTTTTCGCAAGATTGCGGCCCCATCCTAAAATCGGCACGGCCCGCGAAGATTTTGGGCCATCGTATCGGCAAATCGTGGGAATTGGGCCGGCGCGCCGATAGGTGGTATTGTTTCGTGCCGTTCCAGGCGGCGTTGAAATCATGGCGGTTATTGATGGCTCGCGCGACTGGGAAGCGCTGATGATGCCGAATGATTGAGCCTCGAAACACAAGCTCGCCGCGCGCGGTATACTTTGGCTGGATTTTGTTGAGCCTAATGCCCTGGACGCCATGTCTACGACCGATCCCCATTCGCCGCCGTTTAAAATTCAAGTTGCCGAGCGTGTGACGCGGCTGCCGCCGTATTTGTTTGGGCGGATCAACGGCATGCTGTACAACAAGCGGCGCGCCGGCGAGGACGTGATCGACCTGGGCATGGGCAATCCGAGCGACCCGCCGCCGGAGATTGTCATCGAGAAGCTCGCTGAGGCGGCCCGCGACATCGACAACCACGGCTACTCGAAGAACATTGGCATCTCGAACTTGCGGCGCGAGGTGGCCGGGAAATATTTCCGCAAGTACGGCGTGCGGCTGGACCCCGAGAGCGAGGTGCTGGTGTGCCTCGGCTCGAAGGAGGGGTTCAGCCACATGTGCCTGGCGCTGATGGGGCCGGGCGACACGGCGATCGTGCCGGCGCCGTACTTTCCGATTCACGTCTATGCAATCGCGCTGGCGTCGGCGAATGTGATCGCGCTGGAGGTGGCCAACAGCGATCAGTACTTGTCGAACATCGCCTACACGTGCGAGCATCTTTATCCGCGGCCGAAGCTGTTGGTGTTGAACTACCCGCACAATCCGTCGAGCGTGGTGGTCGAGCAGGCGTTCTTCGACGAGGTGGTGAAGCTGGCGAAGCGGTACGGCTTCATGGTGCTCAGCGATTTCGCGTATGCGGACGTGGCGTTTGACGGGTATCAGCCGCCGAGCTTTCTGGCCTCCAAGGGCGCCATCGACGTGGGCGTCGAGTTCACGACGATGAGCAAGGGCTACAACATGGCGGGCTGGCGCGTGGGCTTTTGCTCGGGCAACGCCGAGATGGTCAAAGCGCTGGCGACCATCAAGGGCTATTACGACTACGGGATGTTCCAGGCGATCCAGATCGCGGCGATCGTGGCCTTGCGGCACACGGATACGAATGTCGAAGAGCAGTCGCAGGTTTACCAAAGCCGGCGGGACGCCTTGTGCGAAGGGCTGTCGCGGTTGGGCTGGAACATTACGCCGCCCAAGGCGGGGATGTTCGTGTGGGCGCCGATTCCAGAACTGTGGCGCCTCCGTATGAGCACGATGGACTTTGGCATGATGCTGCTGGAAACAGGGAACGTGGCGGTGAGTCCGGGCAGCGGATTCGGGCCGGCGGGCGAAGGGTTTTTGCGCATGTCGCTCGTGGAAAACGAATCGCGGCTGCGGCAGGCGGTGCGGCAGATTAAGAATTGTTTGCGGGACGCGGAGGCGGCGTATCAAGCGTCGGGTGCGCCGCAAGCCGTGGTCGGTCGTTCGTGATTCACCGCGACCAGGCTTGGTCGCGGCTATAGTTTAGGTCAATGCGTGCTTCATGAGCGGCATCTTTACTTCATCGCAGCTTGATGAATATCGCCGCGAGGGGTATTTGATCGTTCCTCGTCTGTTCGACGGCGAGGAGATCGAACTCTTGCGGCTCGCGGCGAAGGAAGATCGGGCGCTCGACGAGAATGCGTTCGGCCGGGCGGACGGCGCCGGCGGCAGCGTGCGGCTGTCGCTGTGGAATCATCCGGGGGACGACATTTACGGCATGTTTGCCCGGTCGCGGCGGGTCATTGAGTCGGTCGCGCAGTTGCTCGCGGATGAGCCGTATCATTACCACTCAAAGATGATCATGAAGCAAGCCCGCACGGGCGGGGCGTGGGAGTGGCACCAGGACTACGGGTACTGGTACGAGAAC
>JAICUM010000276.1 GCA_025935855.1 Pirellulales bacterium
GCAGAAGTTCGCGGCGTTTTTGGAAGAAAACGGCGTGACAGTTGGGACTGAAACTAGCAATTCGGCGGACTTGGAAGCGATTCGCAAGCTTGCCGACACTCATCCGAAGGAGTTTCAGCGATTTCGGGCGACGATTGCCAGCGGGTTTATTGCGAAGATGCGAGAGTTTGCTCGAACGGTCAATCCAGAGGCGCTCGTTACGTGTAACAACAGTCTGAACTCGCCGGGGGCCTTGTACTCTCAGTGCCGCACGTATGCCTACAACATTCAGGCGCTAAGCAAGGTTGAGGACTTTATCGTCGTGGAAGACATGGCCAGCCAGCCGCGGACGGAGGCGGACGGCCGGATGGTGGAATATGGGCCGACGTACCGGCAACTGCACGCGATCAACCATGGCAAGCCGATTGTGGCGGTGACCGTCGTGAACGGCGATTATCACACGCCGCCGAATCTGATGCGGCTGGCGATGGCGGAGGCGGCGGCGCATGACGCGTCGTATCTTTCGTGGCCCACGTGGCCTGAGGAGCAGCGGCAGCGGATGGTCAAGGCGGTGCGGCCGCAGGCCGATTTGCTGCGGTCCAGCGACGAGCTGCTGAACGAGACGCGGCCTCGCGCGGATGTGGTGTTGTTTCTGCCGTTCCGCCGCTGGACTGAGACGGAGCAGTGTACCGCCTCGTCGCTGGCGGCGTCGCTTTCGCAGGCGAATGTTCAGTACTCGGTCATCTCGGAAGACCGCTTTGAATTACCCACGGCTGACAGGCGGCCTTCGGTGTTGCTCGTTGAATCGCGAAACGTGTTGAATGAACAGGAGGTGGCCGCGGTTAAAGAATTTGAACAGCGCGGCGTCCATATGGTGACGGGCGATCATGCGACGTGGCTTGCGGAGGTGCGTGCCGCGATCGGAACGCCGTCGATTGAGTTGAAAGGTCCGACGACGGTGCGAGTCGTGGTGCGCGACCAGGCGGAGCGGACGATCATCCACGTTTACAACCTGAACGTGGCTCGGCTTTCGTCGTTTGAGGACAAGGTGACGCCGGCTGAGAACGTTAAACTTGCCGTCGCCCTGCCCTTTGCGAAGGTTGGCTCGGTGACCTCGCACACGGCCGACTCGAACACGACGAGCGGCGCCCTTGCCCATGAGGCCAAGTCGGCTTCCGGCGGCGGCCGGGCGGAGTTTACGCTGCCGCATCTGGAAATCAGCTCCATCGTCACCATTGAGCGGTCGAAATGAGGCTGGCGGCAAGATCGGCCCTTCCGGAGCGAATAGCGTTTAACTTTTACACTATGCTGGTGAGCCGGCCGCCGGCTCCTTAGAATACCGCGGCCCCCAGCGCTCGCGAGATTCCTTATGAACACCGCTCCGACTTCCACTCCCGCTCCCGCCCAGCGATTCGGACACGACCTGGACCAGCCGGAGCCGCCGCGGCAGCGCCGGCAGTTTGTGCGGCCGGCGCTGAAGGCCGTTTGGCAGTTCGTTAAGTACATGGTGCTGCTGCCGGTGACGCTGGTGCGCGGGCGGCGCAGCAAGCTGGAGGAAGTCACCGTCTACTCGGCGCATCCGAGTTTCTTTTTGTGGATGCTGATCGTCATCGGCTTCGTGACGGCGGCCGTCGTGCGGCACAATCCGAACGCCGCGAGCTTTTGCGGGTGGCTGTACGTGTGGGCGCTGCTCTACTTCCTGGTGACGCTGCTGTACGACTTCAGCACGCGCAAGCTCGCGCTGTGGGCGCTGATCTTCGCACTCATCTGGATTACCTCGAATTACTTCGAGGAAGTGCGGCACCTGCTGATTCTGGGACCGATCTTTTCCTATTTGCGAAGCCTTGATCCGAAGCTCGATCCGGGCACGGTGACGGTGCTGAGCTGGCTGCTCCTATTGCCATGGATTGGCGCGCTGCTGCACATGGCGCTCAACGGGCGGAAGCGGTTCACGCCGAATGAGATCGGCGAGTTCCACTTCGGCGAGGGGAGCGAATTGACCGACCGGACGGGGCTGCGATTCCGCACGCGGTATCGTGATGTTCTGGAAACGATCCTGACCTTTGGCGGCGGCGATCTGATCGCGGTCGATAATCATCAGAATGAAATCAAGCGGTGGGATAACATCATCGGCCTGTTCTTCTTCTGGAACGAGTTGGATCGGGTGCTGCACCAACGGGCCGCGGTGATGGATATTCCCGATGCGGGGACGGCGCAGGAAGCGCCGGTGGCTTAACGTGTCCTTGCGGCTTGTTGATGTTCAGACTGCCATTCGAACGGGGTGCCACTGGCATCCTGCCAGTGCAGAAGTGGCTACTCGCTTGGCACTTCTCACTGGCAGGATGCCAGTGGCACCCTGAATTCGTTTTTCGTTCTGAACACGAATAGCCGCGGTTGTTTTGTTACCACATGAGTTCTTCTCGCCGTGTGCCGCACGCGCCGCCTAACGCCTGGCCGCTGGTTCTGTGCCTGGTCGGCGTCGATTACTTCAGCACGCTGGCTTATTTGCCGTCGATCGCGGTTCAGGCGGCCGGGCCGCTGGCTCCGCTGGCGGCGGCCGCCGTGGTGCTCGTCACGTTTCTGATTGCCGTGCCGATTTACTGGTACGTTCTCGGCCGGTCGCCGGATGGCCGCGGGGCGGCGGGGCTGCTGGAGGACCGCATTCCAGGGTGGCGCGGCAAGCTGGTCGTGCTCACGCTGCTGGGGTTCGCGGCGGCGGATTTTGTGATCACGCGCAGTCTTTCGGTGGCCGACGCGGCGATTCATGTGTTGAGCAATCCGCACGGGCGGGCGTTTGTCGAACGGCTCGACCTCGGACGGTTCGCGGCGGGTTCCTATTTTTGGCCGCTGGATCTATTGCTGCACCGCATAGCGGAGCCGCGGGTGGCGGTGTCGCTGTGTCTGTCGATGATCTCGTTCATCGTGTGGCAGGTGCTGAAGCACGGCGTTCATCGGCGGGTGCTGGCGGTGATGGCCGCAGCCGTGTTGGCCTACCTGGCGCTCACGGGATTTGTCATCGCGTGCGGGCTGGGTCACCTGCTGGAGCATCGAGAGATTTTCGATGCGTGGCAAACTTCCAATCTGCCGCGCGCCGAAAGCCCTGCCTGGCCGTGGGTGAGCGTCATCCTGTGGTCGTTCCCGCAGATGGCGCTCGGCTTGAGCGGCTTCGAAATGATCATGACGGTCGCGCCTGGCGTGCGGCCGGCGGAAGGAGCCGCGAGTCCGACGGCGGGGCGGATTCGCAATACGCGGAAGCTGATGATCGTGGGCGCGTCGATCATGGCGGCGTATCTGGTCGGCGCGGTCACGATCACGACGCTTCTGATACCGCACCAATACCTGGCGGCCGGCGGCGCCGCGGAGCATCGGGCGCTGTCGTATCTGGCTCACGGAGGCTCCGTCGCCGATCAAGCGGCATCGCTGCCGATCAGCCCGTATTTCGGCGATCGCTTTGGCGACATTTACGATACGTCTTGCGCCGTTATCCTGTGCCTGGCGGGTGCTACGGTGACGATGGGCTTGCGGAATCTCCTGCCGCATTATTTGAACCGGCTGGGCATGGACGTGAGCTGGGCGGGGCGCGTCGGCGCGATTTTGCACGTACTGAACGTGGTGGTGCTGCTGGTGACGGTGGTGTTTCACGCGAGTCCGTCGTCGCAGCAGTGGGCGTATGCCACGAGCGTTTTGGTGCTGCTGGCCGGCGCGGCGATCGGGGCGCTCGTTGATCTGAGAAAGACGATGGCTCGCGGTTTGAGCCGAGTGCTCGAACTCCTTTCCATGGCCGCGGCGGCGATGTTTTTCCTCGGCATGACGGGGCTGACCGTGTGGATCAATCAGTCGGGGCTGGCCATCGCGATGGCGTTCGTCGCGGCGATTCTAATCTCGTCGATTGTCTCGCGGTGGTTTCGCAGCACGGAGCTGCGGTTTGAGGGCTTCGACTTTGCGGACGACGCGTCGCATCGCCGCTGGCAGGAACTGTGCCACGGCGGGGCGATCGTTCTGGCGCCGCACCGGCCGGGGTTGATTTCGCTCGCTGAGAAGCACCGCACGTTGGAACGTGACTATCGGCTTGACCCCGCCACGCCGGTGGTGTTCGTGCAGGCGGTGCTTGGCGACCCGAGCAACTTTTATCAGAAGCCGCTGATGGGAATCGAGCTGCAAGAGGGCTTTGAGGTGATTCACGTATCGAGCTGCTGTAGCGTGTCGCACGTGCTGGCGGCGATTTGCATTGAGCTGTCGCGCGCGGGGTCGCCGCCGGAGATTATTTTCGGCTGGTCGCACGAATCGCCGCATGCGGCCAATCTGAACTTTCTGCTGTTGGGCGAGGGGAACATTCCGTGGATGGTAAAGGAGCTGGTGCGGCGGGCGATGCGGGAGTCGCCGCGCCAGCCGCGGATTCTGATTGGGTAGCGGCGGTTTTTATTGATGATTTCATTCGAACGGGTGCCACTGGCATTTTGCCAGTGCTGAATTGGGTACTCGCTTGGCACTTCCCACTGGCAAAATGCCAGTGGCACCCTGAATTCGTTTTTAATTTTGAACATCAATAGCCGCCGTTTGATCCGATGAGTTTCATAAGATCACGGCGGCTGGAAGCCGCCGCTACTTTTTGATGCCTTTTAGCTTCTTGGCGAGGTTGCTGCGCATGTCGACGTAGCGCAGCAGGCGGTCTTTCCAGCGGCCGGCGTAGTCTACTCCGATTCGCTTCGTGCGACGGACCCGGGGGCGATAGTCCTCGTCGCGTTCCAAGACCAGGTCGCCGCGCAGCAGGTCGAGGCCATTGTCGGCCGAGGTGATTTCGAAGGCTCGGGCCAGCTTGCCGGGGCCGGTCAGATCGGCGTCCCAGCCGTCGAGCGGATCAGCGCCGCGGATGAGGACCGCGTTTCCGCCGCCTGCATGGCCGGCGACGATGTTCAGCATCCAATGCATGCCGTAGATGAAATAGACGTAGGCTCGGCCGGGCGGGCCCAAGAGAACGCGCGTGCGATTGGTGAGTCCCTTCGCGGCGTGGCAGGCGAGGTCTTCTGGACCGAGATACGCCTCGGTTTCGATGATGCGCGCTCGCCGCAGAGCGCCGTCGCACGTTCGCGATAGCACCACGCCGAGGAGTTCGGGGGCCACGACATCGGCGGGTCGCGAGTAAAAATCGAGATCCAATTTGCTCATTGCGAACGACGTTTTCGTAATCTCAGGGCGTTCTTGAATTGCCCTGTTTTTTCATCGGAAATGTGTCACAATCGGCCCCCAGCGCACCCTAATGGTGCGGGGCAGGCCTCTCGTCACAGGAACAGTCACAACAAGGTGAACCAGTCATCCTACGGCCCAAGTGCGCCGGAAGCACTCCCAGAAGGGAAGCCGACCGACGTTCGCGTCACTGCCGCTGAGCTGTATTTTCTGCCGGTCGAGACGCGCACACCTTTGAAGTTTGGCGGCGAGACGCTGACCTCGGTCACCTGTGCGCGCGTACGGCTGACGGTGAGCGACCGGCGCGGCCACACCGCCGAGGGATGGGGCGAGACGCCGCTCAGCGTGCAATGGGCGTGGCCGAGCCCGCTCGCCTACGGAACGCGCGCCTCGGCGATGGAAGACATCTGCCGGCAGCTTGTGAAGCTGTGGGCGGAGTTTGGCGAATACGGCCATCCGATTGAGATCGGCGAGCTGTTTCGGCAATCGCGGCTTGCTGCGCTACGTTCGCGTTTTAATCAGCAGTCGGAACCGGAGCAACAGTTGCCGTTGCTCGCGGCGCTGGTGTGCTGTTCGCCGTTTGACATTGCCCTGCACGATGCTTTCGCGACGCTGCTCGGCCTGCCGGTGTACGAGACCTACGGCCCCGAGTATATCAACCTCGACCTGTCGCACTACTTGCAGCCAGCGGCGGATACGGACGTGACGTTCAGCGGCAAATATCCGGCGGACTATTTGCAGCAGCCGGCGGCGACGAAGCTGCCTGTGTGGCATTTGGTTGGCGGCGTTGATCCGCTCACCAGCGACGACGGCGGCGAGCGTCCGCAAGATTCGGAGCCCTATTATCTTGAAGAGTGGATCGAGCGCGACGGGCTGAAGTGCCTGAAGATCAAGCTTCGTGGCGACGATGCGGAGTGGGACTACCAGCGAATCGTTTGCGTGGGGATGCTTGCCTTGCCGCTGGGCGTCGAGCATCTCTCGGCGGACTTTAACTGCTTGGTTAGCGATCCGGCCTACGTGCATGGCATTCTCGATCGGCTAGAGCAGCATGAGCCGAAAATTTACGCCGCGATTTTGTACGTCGAGCAGCCGTTTCCCTATGACATGGAAGCGAATCCGATCGACGTGCGTTCGCTCGCCCGCCGCAAACCGCTGTTCATGGATGAAAGCGCGGACAGTTGGGCGCACATTCGGCTGGGGCGGTCGCTCGGCTGGAACGGCGTCGCGCTGAAGACGTGCAAGACGCAGACGGGCGCGCTGCTTTCGCTCTGCTGGGCGAAGGCCCACGGCACGCAAGTGATGGTGCAGGACCTGACCAACCCGATGCTCGCGCAGATCCCGCACGTGCAATTGGCCGCCCATGCGGGGACGATGTTGGGCGTCGAGTCCAACGCGATGC
>JAICUM010000041.1 GCA_025935855.1 Pirellulales bacterium
AACGCCAGCTTCGCTTGCGTGTAATCCACGCCGTGCAGCTCGCGGAGCAGCCGAAGCTGGGCTGCTTCCGCCGCCACGATTAAGGCAATGGCTTCCGCGTAGCGATCCAGGCCGGGGTCATCAGACGTCTCGACGATTCGCACGAGATCAACCGGCCGCCGAACCACGTCGCTGCAAATCTGTCCGTAGCGCGTGAGCTCCTCGCGAACAATCGCCGCATACGCCGGCACGACCAGCAGCTCGCCGGTCCGGCCCAAATTGGTGATGTTGTACCCGCGGAACGACAGGGCCACCTCCGCGATTCCCTCGCTGAGCTGCTGTTCCATGGGCTGTTCCGTTCGTGGCTTGAACCAATCGGGCAAAAGCGGACCTTTGTAACTTAATAGTAGGAGTGTCCAGTGAAATCGTCGATGCAAATGCGTTCAGCACGCGCATTCGGTCAGCGGGTTTCCACCCATTGTAGAATCTTGACGCCTTGGAACACGCCGCCGCCGTCGGTGATGATTGACTGAATTTCGCTCGGACAGAGCGCCCGGCTATAAACTCGCACGTCATCGAGCTTGCCGGTGAAGTTGTAATTCGACTGGCCATTGCCATGGCGGCCCAGCATCGCGTTCGAACCCAAGCCGGAATAAGAAATGGACGATGTCGTCGAGAGCGATGCAACTTGATTGCCATTCACGTAAAAACGCAGGAGATTGTTGTCGTCGTCGAACACGGCTGCATAGTGCCGCCATCCGACGCCCGCATAAGTGGCGTTGACGGCAGCTCCTTGCCAGGTCGTGCCGTTATAGAAAAACGCTCGCGAGGACGTGCCTTCATTCAAACGCATCGCAAAGCAATCGCCGAGGCTGATAATTTCCGCCCCGCCCGAGCCCGCGGCGGTCAAACTGGCCCACGCCATCAGCGTCACGTTCTTCGGCTTTCCCAGGAGACCCGGAACGGTCACGTAAGTGGAACCGTTTAGTAAAAGGCTATTGTTAACCTTGCCGGTGGTCCAAGTCGCGGTCCCAGTGACCGCGCCATTGTTGGCGTTCGGCGAGGAGTCGGACGCAACCGTGCCGCTCGTTTCATCAAGCTTCCAATACGCGGCGAGTCCCGCGAGATCGCCAATTTCCGCGGCCGAGAGCTTACGGTTGTAAATCCGGAAATCCCGCAGGCTGCCCGGCCAGCACTCGCTGGCGCCGGTGCGGGTTCCGAAGGACAGGACCGCCGCCGGCTGCTTTTTCATGTCGTTCGGATTGGTCCCCGTGCGATGCAGGACGCCGTCGCTGTAGATCGCGAAGGAGTTATCGTCCGAGTCGAATGTGATCGCGACGTGATACCATCGGCCCACCTCGTTGAGCGGTACGTTGGTCGAGACAAGGTTGGTCGCGGCGTCGGCGCACAAATCGAACACGACCGTGTCGTCGGGATTCTGTCGCACCTCCCAATCGCCGCCGTTGCCAAAGATGCGACGCGTCCCCGTTCCGCCGTTGTATTGCATCCAAAAAGCGACCGTCCCTTCGGCCGGCGGATCGAAGGCTGCGTTCGTCGAAGCCGTTCCCCCGCTCGCTCCGGTCGTGACCAGCGCATAGTTTCCCGTGCAGTCGCTGGCCCACGAGGCGCCGGCGCCGAGCGTGACGTTGTTTGCCATCAGCGTGCTGTCAACGGCCGCCGTGCCGGATCCTTCGTTGAATTTCCAGTATCCGATGAACCCATGAAGCTGGGCGACTTCGGCGCCGGTGAGCGCGTAGTTGTAAACCCGCGCGTCGTCGATCATGCCGTTGGCCGACCAACGATTTGTGCCGAACGTCGGGTTCTGGACGCCCAGCCGCCACGAAACCGTCCCGTATTCACGTGCGGCCGTGTTGGCCGTGAAGGACTGCGTGCTTGAGAGCTGGCCATCGACGAAAAGCTTGATCGTGCCGGCGGATTTGTCCAACACACCCGCCACGTGGTGCGGTTTGCCCGCGGGTGCGCTGCCGGCGGCCGATGACGCCGAGACTGAAACATTCCCCGTCAAATAGTGCTCAAACGTGAACGCCGCGCTGTTCGTGTAGCGCAAGCCGAGCGGGTAGCCTTCTTTCATCAGAACCGCGTAGGCGGAATTGTTTGCCGTTCCGGTCCCTGCCGGCACATCGGTGGGCTGAAACCACGCGGCCAACGTGTAGCTTCCTTCTTGCACATCCTGCAAACTCATCGAGTTGGGAATCGTGACATAGTCGTCGCCGTTCGTGTAATCGAATGCAAAGGCGCCGTCGCGGACTCCGGTAGTCCAGCCGAGGGTACCCGTGACCGTGCCATGATTGACGCGGAAAGTCGAGTCGCTGGCGGTCGTCCCGCTCGTTTCGTTGAGCGCCCAATTGCCGCGCAGTTCCTTCGCGCTCAAACACCAGGCGATTTCATTTACCGCGATGGCGTTCATGCTCGCGCTGAAGGTCAAGATGTTCGCCGTGCTCAGCTCCATCGGCGACTGCAACCGCCGCCCGAAGGCGACATTGCTGCCGTTATACGTGTTGGCGAGGATGCCCCCCGTCTCCACGGCCACAATGTTGCTGACCCCGCTTTGGGTCGAAAGCACCGTCGCGCCAGAAGCGATCGATCCGCCGAGTTTCACAACCGGATAAGTCATACTGCCTAATGTGCAGGCCCCTAGGGGAATGCCGGACGTGACCTGATGAGTATTGTTCGTGATCGTGATCGCATTTGTCGAAATCGTCGTGCCGTTGGAAGTGCTGAATCCGAACTCATTGGCCATGACCGCCGGCTCGTTCAGCACCGAAATCGGGCATTCGCGGAGCTTACTTCCCAGTTCGGCCTCGGTGGCTTCATTCGGCACGTACACCATGTCGTAGGTCGGGTAAGCCGCGTCGAAGGTCGCCTGCGGGGCGTTGTCCCAAATCGTGCCGACCGTATGACCAAGGAGTTGAAGCTGCATCGTACGCGTCGCTTCCATGCCGGTCATCGTGCCGTTTCCTGTGGTGACCATCAGAATGCGGCCGGCATGGGCGCTCGCCTCGCTCAAAAGCGCGGCGCCCGCCATCAGCAGCGCTTTCCACCCAAACGTTCCCATTCGACGTGGACCAGGTCTGGGTGCGGGCCAGGTCGATTTAACTGAAACGGAAGCCACGGTTTCGTCTTTCCTGTTCACAAACACGTAAGGGCGGTTGCGGTCAACAGCCCTTCAGAAGCTATTCGACCGTCATGCAACCATAGGCTTCGCAGGGCTTCGGCCCTGTTGTGCTCGAATGCGACCGCCACTTCGGAGCGTCCACAACGAGAGGCCAAACCGTTACTTTCCTTAAAACCGATAGTCAGCTCGCCATCGCGGAGTCGACGATGCTCCTCGGAACTTTTCAAGCTATGGTTATCTACGGTTGACACTCGGAACCTACCTCCAATCACGCCCGCGTTACGAACGACTATGCTCACCGCCCGCGATATCATGACCCCGCATATCGTGTCGATCCGCCCGACTTCCTCGGTCCGCACCGCGGTCGAACGGCTGATCTCCGAGCAAATCAGCGGACTTCCCGTCGTGGACGAAAACGAGCGGCTCGTGGGCATCATCACCGAATTCGCCCTGCTGGCGATCGCCTACGATCCGACGGTGGCGAAAGATTCGGTCGCGCAGCACATGACCACCGAGGTGCTCTCGGTGAACGTGGACGACCCCATTCGCCGCGTCGCGGATTTGTTCATCGTGCACCGCGTCCGCCGCGTACCGGTGCTTGAAAATGGCCGCATCGCCGGCCTGATCGCCCGCCGCGACGTGCTGAAGGCCGTCTACGAAACTCAGCCCGTCCGCGTGTAGCGGCGGGTTCCAGCCGCCGCGTGTTCTTTCTTCTTTTGGAAACAAGCGCACCACTTCTACGCTTCGCACGGCGTTGAAAACCGCCGCTACGCTTCACACGGCGGCTAGAAGCCGCCGCTACGCCTACGGATGGACGCCGGTCGTGTGCTGGTCCACGCGGTTCGTCGTCGTGTTCAACGTATATGCATGCCCGCTCACGGGGCACACCGGAATCCCTTCCGGAAAGTAGTTCTGGTCCGTGGCCAGCACGTTCAAGTCGGCCGGATAGGCGCCGGTGGTCACCGCGTACCGCTCGACCGCTGAGTTGATCAGCATCCGATTGTGCAGGCACGACTTCTCAGCCGCTTCGTTCCGCGCCAACGACGCCTTCGGCAAAATGATCGCGGCAATGATGCCGATGATCGTCACAACCGCGATCAGCTCCAGGAGCGAAAACGCGGTGCGGCGGATGGCGAATGTGCTCTTCATAAACGATTCAAGGCGCGGCCGGTCATCGGCAGCGCGCTTCGTGGGCGGGTGAACGACGCCGACGCTGCCAAAGGCTACGTTTCGCCCCGCGCCCCGCCTTCCGGGCGGCGCTTAATACGCCGCCATCTTGACGCTCAATCGCCTGACTGCGCCGATCGTGCCGATTGTGCGGCTTGGACGTTGCCTGCCGGCGCCAACTCCGTCTTGCGCGTTGACTCGCCGCAACGGCAAGGTACCGTTTCAAGGCTTTTTCGGCATTAAGCCGCTTCCAGCCAACGCGCACGCTGCGCTCAGCCTGCAACTTGCATCTCAACCCGACCAACCGCCATGCCCAACCGCCGCAAGCAAATCCTGGTGATCGAGGAAGAGCCCGTGCTGCTCGACATCCTCGCGTTTCGCTTGGAGTTGCTCGGCTACGAGGTGGAAACCAAGGACGCCGGCGATCCGGCGCTCGTGTGGCTGGCCGAAAACGTGCCCGACCTGGTCTCCATCGGCCATCTCGCCGACATGAACCCGGTCGAGTTCCTCAATCGCATCAGCGACGACCCGCGCACCAGCGGCGTGCCGGTGCTGTACCTGTCGCCGAACTCCGACCTCGATGAAGTGCAGCGCGCCTACAACGCCGGCGCGAATGAATACCTGCTCACCCCGTTCGACCCGCTCGTGTTCGAGAAGAAAGTGCAGCACCTGCTGACAGCCTCTGAACAACACGCCACCGCAAACTAAACCGACACTCACATTTAGCCGCGGGGCTTGCCCCGCGCGTCCTCCCAATTCATGGCACGCCTCGGCGACATCCTGGTACACAAGGGCTGGATCACCTCCGGCCAATTGAACAGTGCGCTCGCCGCCCAAGGCTCCGAGCAAGGCCTGCTCGGCATGATCCTGGTGCGCCGCGGCCTGATCACCGCCGACCAACTGGGCGAGGCGCTGAGCGAACAATACGGCGTGCCCTATGTCGAAATCGTTCCCGAGAGCGTGAACCCGCAGATTGTCCGCCTGCTTCCGGAAGAGCTGGCTCGGGCGCGCCGCGTAGCGCCCGTCGGCGTCGCCAGCCGCTGCTTGCAGCTCGCCATGCTCGCCCCTGACGACATGGACACAATCAGCGAGGCTGAGCTCATCACCGGCTACCATGTCGAGCCGGTCGTCGCCCTTCCCGGCGGCATCGACGCGGCCCTGGATCGCGGTTTCGACGATCGCGTCGTCGCTCGGCAAACGGTCGTCGACATGAAAATGGCCGACCTCGAAGCGGCCGAGCAGATGATCGACGAAGAGCTGGCCACCGAGGTCGTCGTCGAAGAGGACCAGGCGCCCGTCGTTCGGCTTGTGCGCGCCATCCTCATGGGCGCCATGAACGCCGGCACCAGCGACGTCCACCTGGAGCCGCATCAGCCGGAAATGCGGGTCCGCTACCGCATCGACGGCCAGCTTCAATCGGTCATGACCATTCCGCGGCACATCGAAGAAGCCGTGGTCGCGCGCATCAAGGTCATGGCCAACATGGACACGACCGAGAATCGCCGCCCGCAGGACGGCCAGATCAGCATCCACGAAGCCGGCGCGCGGGTGAACTTTCGCGTCAGCACCATTCCCACCGTCGGCGGCGAGAAGGTCGTGATGCGGCTGCTCGACGAAGGCAACCGCTCGTTCCAGCTCGAACACCTCGGCATGTCGGAGCGCGAGCTGAAAACTGTTCAAGCGCTTATCGACAAGCCCTACGGGATGATCGTCGTCACCGGCCCCACGGGTTCCGGCAAGAGCACGACGATGTATTCGATCCTGTCGAAGCTCAACGCCGTCAGCCGGAACATCGTGACGGTCGAAGACCCCGTCGAATACCGCCTGCCCGGCGTGAACCAGGTCGCTTCCGACAACGAGCATGGCCTTGGCTTTGCCAACGCGCTGAAATACATCATGCGGCAGGACCCGGACGTGATCATGGTCGGCGAAATCCGCGACCACGAAACCGCCGCCACCGCCGTGCAGGCCGCGTCTACCGGTCATTTGCTGATTAGCACGCTCCACACCAACGACGCTATCGGCGCCGTCGCTCGCATGAACGACCTCGGCGTCGATAGCTTCAAGATCGGCGGCGCCTTGCTCGGCTCGATCGCCCAGCGCTTGCTGCGGTCGATTTGCCCGCATTGCAAGGAGCCGGCGGAGCTGAATCGCCATTACTTCAACGCGCTGGCCAAAGGCGGCGAGCCGCCCGACGACGTAGTGTTCTACCGCGGGCGCGGCTGCAAGAAATGCCTCGGCACCGGCTATGCCGGCCGTGTGCCGATTTACGAAATCATGGTCGTGACGCCGGCACTGGCGCAAGCCATCGAAAACGGCCTGCCCAGCACGAAGCTCCGCGAAATCGCCATCAAGGACGGGATGGTCGAGCTCGCCGGCTCCGGCCTCGACCAGGTCTACGCCGGCCGCACGACGTTAGAAGAAGTCTTCTACAAAGTCTCTGGCTAAAGATAATCCCTCTCCCCCGAGGGGAGAGGCTAGGTGAGGGGTCTGCCAACACTACCGCATCCAATCGAGCACACGGTCACAGTCGCGAATCCCTCCCCTAGCCCCTCCCTTCAAGGGAGGGGGAGCGTAAGATGTCCCGCCACAAACTCCACGCTGACCCCTCCGCTTCCGCCGCCGCCGGGGCCATGGCCCTCGGCGCCGCGCGCAAAACCGAATTCAGCCTGGCGGCCCTGTTCGGCGGCAAGCGCAAACAGCGGCGCCTCAAGCCTCATGAGCTCACCGACATCCTCCGCAACCTCTCGACGCTCGTCGGCAACGGCGTGCCGCTCCCCAAGGCGCTCGCTACGCTCGCCCAGGAAGATTCGCTCGCCAAACATCGTGACGTGCTGAACGCCGTTCGACGTAAGGTGGAGACCGGCGCCCAGTTCAGCGCGGCGCTCGCCGAGTGCCTCGACAGCTGCGACAAGATCACCACGAGCCAAATCAAAGTCGGCGAACGCGCGGGCAACCTGGCGGAAACACTGGCTCACCTCGCCGAAACGCGCGACAAAGCCGGCGAGCTCCGCCGCGACGTCATTAAGAAGCTTGCCTACCCCTGCATGTTGGTCGTGCTCGGCACCTGCTTGATTACGTTCCTGCTGATGTACGTCGTGCCTGTCTTCGAAAAGACGTATGCCGACGCACACGTGCCGCTGCCTTGGATCACCAGCGCGCTGATCAAGTTCGGCGTGCTTGCTAAAAAATATTTGTGGATGATCGCCGCGGCGATCATTCTTGGCGCCGCGACAACAAAGCAGATGCGGAAGAAGAAAGACTTCGCGGCCCGCATGGACAAGGCGCTGCTGCGGATGCCGCTGTTCGGCAAATGGCTCCGCGACATGGCCGTGCTGCAGGTGATGGACGTGCTGAACAACCTGATGACGGCCGGCTTCACGCTCGCCGAATCGCTCAAGCAAACGGCCGACTCGGTCGGCAATCGCGCCGTCCGCGAAGGCGTGCGCAGCCTGCAGCGCGCCGTCGAGCGCGGCGAGCGCTTCAGCCGCGAGCTGGAACGCCATCAGGAGCTGTTCCCGCCGATCGTCAACCAGCTGGTGATCGTCGGCGAAAGCACCGGCCAGCTCACCAAAGCCACGTTCGACATCTGCGTCCACCTGCGGCGTGAGATCGAACGCAAAACCAACATCATGGTCGGCGCCCTCGAGCCGCTGCTCACCATCTCGCTCGCCGCCTCGATTGCCTGCATCCTGCTGGCGATCTACCTCCCCATGTTCGACATGGTGAACACCGTCTCGAAATAACATTAACAAGCCACCAATAGCCGGAGGCACACGTGCCTCCTGGATTCCCGGACCGCGTGGCGGTCCGGCTAGAAATTGAACTCGAGGCGACAGTCGCGAAACATGTTCGGTGCGTCCTACAACTTGCAGCGTCGCGCGTTCTCGCTCCTCGAGCTCATGGCCGTGGTCGCCATCCTCGCGATCATTGCCAAAATCTGCCTGCCGCGCCTCACCGGCGGCCGCGATTCCTCGAATAAGGCGGCTTGCTACGCCAACAAGGGCAATATCGAAATTCAGTGTGAGTTGTGGCGCCACAATACTGGCGCCTGGCCCGCGACAAGCCTCTCGAACATCGGCGCCGACATCAACTACTTCCCTGCGGGGCTGCCCACGTGCCCGGTGGACGGCACAAACTATACGATCGATACAGCCGGACGGGTGGTAGGCCACACACACTAGATATCCGCAGGCGTCAGCTTGCAATTTTTTTATTGTCACGACCGACGGGGCCGCAAAGACAACCTAGAGTTGTGCAAAGCCGAACCGCTCGGCAACAAAGTTTAGGCGGGTCTTACGCCGACCGTTTGTCACACGCATTGTTTGGGAGTTTGTCATCATGTCCAAGCGCACGAGCCTTAAGTCGCGAGGCTTCTCGCTGCTCGAACTGCTCGCGGTGGTTACGATCCTCGGCATCATCGCGGCCATCATCGTGCCGCGCGTCACCGTGTCGAGCGCGACCGCCAAGACCAAAGTTCGCGATCACCAAAAAGCCACGATCAACGCCGCCGTCGAGCGGTATTACATCGACACCGGAAACTGGCCGGCGATCAATCTGAGCGACATCGGCGTGAACACGAACTACTTCCCGGACGGCCTGCCGTCCAACCCGGTGGACGGCACCGCCTACTCGCTGAATGCGACGACCCACCGCGTCAACTAAGCGGCGTCGGACGCAGCGAACGTAAGACCCGCCATGCGTCTTTGCATTGCCAACGACATGAAGGCTCGGCGTCCTCACGGGCGCCGGGCCTTCAGCTTTATGGAGCTGATCGCCGCCCTGGCAGTTATCGGCCTGTTGGCAGTCGCCGGCGTCACGCGATTCGGCGCGTCAACGGTTGATAACCTCGGCGCCGAAGGATTCGCCCGCAAGCTGGCCCTCGACCTAATGCAGGCCCGCCGGCGCACGATCGCCACCGGCGACAACCACTACCTGCTGCTCACGGTCGCCTCCGGCAAAGTCGCTTCGTATACGATGTATCGCCGTGCCGCGGGCGGAGACACGGTCGTCGATCAAACCCGCACCGTGCCGCCGAACGTCAACGTCACAACCAGCGGCACAACGCTCGAATTCGACTTCGACGGCACGGCCCTCGCGGCCTATTCAATCGTCGTCGCCGGGCCCCAGCGCACGTGGACGGTAAGCACAACAATCGCCACCGGCGCCGTCCAAATCACCGCCAGCTAGCGCGTCACTCCCTCTCCCCCAGGGAGAGCGCCGGGGTGAGGGCCAGACGCGAGAACTCGCTGCCTTTCAGTAAAAAGGGGCGCCCGGTCGCAAGCTAAGCTTCTGTATCAAGTTACGCGCCAAACTGCGCGTGCGATGCCCACGTCCGCGTGGGCATGGAATGACAACGCTGCATGCCCACGTCGGCGGCCCTCCGTGAGCATGGCGTCCGTTCATTAGGTTTCTTCATGTTGCCGCATCAACACATTGTGAACTTACGACGGACGCGACCCCGCCGCGCCTTCTCGCTCGTCGAGATGATCCTCGCGACCGCCCTGGTCGCGGGAACGCTCGCGCCCGCGCTCGCCGTCATGCGCAACGCGATGGCCACCAGCCGCGAAACCACCAAGCGCCTGCTGCTCGCCAACTACGCCGTCGAAATCCTCGAATACGCCCAGGGCATCTCCATGCAATCCTGGTTCGTCACGACGACCAGCGGCAACATGGCCAGCGATGGCTACTCGAGCATCCGCTACACGATCACCTGGTCCGACGCCCCGGCGAGCGGCGGCATCACCGGCAAGCTGATGCACGTGCAGGTCGTCGTATACGACGACGCCAACGGCAACTCGGCCCTCGATTCCAGCGAGCCGGTCGTTCGTTTCCGCACCAAAGTCGCCAAGCTAGCCACCTACACGAGCCTTGCGAACTAAACCAAATAACGCCGGCTTTACGCTCGTCGAGCTGATGGCAGCCACGGCCATCCTGGCTGTGCTGACGACTGCCAGCTTCACGCTCATTCGCACCGCGAACGACGCGTGGAAGCGGCACCGCGATGATTCGCAGCAGCGCTGCGAAGCCATCGCCGCCATGCAGCACATCTGCCGGAAAGTCCGCCAGGCGACGGGCGTCACGGCCATTTCCGCCAGCGCCAGCACCTCCGGCAACCTCTCCCTGCAGATGGCCGATGGCACGAGCGCCCTCTGGGCCCTCAACAGCGGGACCAAGCAAATCCTGTACGGCACAAGCACCGCCAATAGCATCCTGGCCCAAGGCATCACACAGCTCAGCTTCACCGGCCTCACGGCCAACGGTTTCGTTCCAACGACCGACGTCACCAAGATTCACGCTATCCAAATCACGATTCGCTACAACCTCTCCCGCCCCGGCGGCACGACGACCACCGAGATGGTCACTTGCGCCGCCTGGCTCCGCGCGTGGTGATGGAACAACTAATGACCGCAGGACATGCAATAACTCGACGAAAGCCTCGCCGGCAACGCCGCGGCGCCGCGCTGCTGGTATGCCTATCCATCATTTTCATCGTCACGCTCTTGGTCGTGCATGTGTACGACACCATCACGCTCGAGCTTTCCAGCGTCCGCAATAGCATCGACTACGATCGAGCTCTGTACCTCGCGAACGCCGGCGTGCATGCCGTCGCCGCCCAGTTCGAACAAGACCCCAGTTGGCGCGGCACGGTCACCGACGGCGCCTACCCCGCCGACGACACTTACTCCGCCACGGCGGTCAGCGGCTCCAACGGAACCGCGGTCGTCACTTCCCGCGGCGTCTCGCATTCCATCACCCGAACCATCACCGCCACGTTTCAACTCTAAAAACTATCCAAAACCGGGGCTAGCGCCCCGCGGCTGATGAGATCAGCCGGAACGCGCTAGCGTCCGGTTTGCGTGCAATTGGTTTTGCAACAGCGTCTGACTGAAGCTGTCGATCATCCGAGAAAACATCATGTCCGACCGCAGACAACATCGCGACCGCCGCAAAACATCCGCTCGCGACCGCCGCCGCAAGAGCGATCAGCGCGTGTTCGTCGTCGAGCTTGCCAGCAGCGACCTGCACGTCGCCGAGCTGAACCGCCAGCCGGACGGCGGCCTCGAGGAAGTTTCCGCCTCGAAATGCACCTGGCGGCAAGATGCCGCGTCGCTGCAATCGCCCGAGGGCCTCGCGGAGCTTACCGCGGCGTTTCGCGAGATGGCCCGCCTGCACTCGATGTACAACGTCGAAATCCGCGTCGTCCTCAGCGGCGAGTTCTGCGTCCTTCGCACCGTTCGCGGCACGGTGGAAGAGGTGCGGGCCGAGCTGCAGCAGCTCGAACAGCGCAGCCGGCTCTACCTGTCGCTCGGCCCCGGCGAAAAAGTGCTGGTGAGCAACACGTCGGCGCTCGACGCGCGGCACGCCCATGCGCTGGCCGCGGTGTGCAACCGGGCCACGCTCGAAACCATTCAATCCGCCGCGGAATCCGCCGGCATCGAGATCACCGTCATCGAACCTGCGCTCAGCGCCCTGAGCCGCGCCGTCATGCGGCTGCCCGAGACGCCCAACGGCTCCTACCTGCTGGTTCACTTGAACGCAGCGGGCATGGAGGTCGGCGTCTGCCACGAAGGCCAGCTCTTGCTCGATTACCGCCCCGGCGGCAAAACGGGCGTCGAGTCGCTCCCGACGCTCCTCGAGAAACACCTCAACCGCCTCAGCCGCCACGTCGGCCGCTACCTGCGCACGGCGCCGCCGACGCTCACGCGGCTCTACCTCTGCGGCGACGATTCGGTCGTCAAACCCGCAATCGCGCAGTTCCGCAAACAGTCGTCGCTGGAAGTCGTTCACGTCCGTCCCGCCGACGTGAAGGCCACCTGGGAGCTTCGCGAAGACGCAAGCGAAGAAATTACCGCGGCCGCGCTCGGCGCCTTGCTGGCCATTTATCTGCCGGCCGGCGACGCCGACGCACCGAACCTCATGCAGCACATCATCGAGCGCAAGCGCGAGCCGCTCCGCCCGGTCCTGATTCGCAGCGCCTTGCCGCTCGCGGCCACGCTGCTCATCGCCGCCACGCTCGCGTTCTTCAATTCCCGCGAAGACGGCGATCTCAATGCGATGCGAGCCGAGCTGGATAGCCTCTCGATGGCACAAACGCGCGCCACAATGCTCCGCTCGCAACTGGTCAGCTCAAAGGCGAAGCTGGCCCAACTCGAAAGAATCGCGGCGCAACTCCCCGGCGAACTCGGCAACACGCTTGTCCGCCGCCTCGCGGGCTGCATGCCCAGCGACGTCTGGCTAAACCGCCTCGAAGCGACGGACGCCCTCATGCTCCGCCTGCAGGGCGCCAGCTACCTGGAAGCCGGCGTGTACGACTTCGTCCGCTGGCTCGAGCAGGCCCCCGGTCTGGCGGAGGTTGCCCTCAAAGGCACCAGCCCGTCGTCCTCGGCGACCGGCCCAATCACCAACTTTGAGCTAGAGCTAAGCCTGGCAAGCTTTAACGCGCCAAATCCCCCTCCCTTGAAGGGAGGGGCTAGGGGAGGGATTCCAGACGCGCCCAAGACGCCAACCTCCCCCTCCACCGCAAAGGCCATCCCCATGACCCCAACCCAAATCGCCAGCCATGAATGATTCCCTGATCCGCAAATTCTGCGAAAGCCGCCACCGCTGGCTAATCGTCGCCACTCTAACAGGCCTCGTGGCTCTAGCGGTGCTGTTGCCGATGGTCGATGACTTCTTTGACAAAAGAAGCAGTCGTAGCGAGCTCACCGATCAACTGGAAGCGGCCCGGCAAACCGCCGAGTCGCTGCCGCAGCTCGAAAAACAGGCCGCCGCCGTCAAGAAGGACCTGGAGGCTCTCGAAACGCGCACCGTCGATGAAGCCGCGCTCGCGCGCTATCGCAGCCGGCTGGTAGACCTGGTGCGCGAGTCGGGCTGCCAGATCCGCCGCATCGAAGTCGGCGCCCCGCACAATCGCCCCTGGAAGAACAACGACAAAGCGCTGAACGAAATCACGCCCGCCGGCGCCGACACGCCGTTCTCGCTCGAGCGGCGGCCGGTCACGCTCTCGGTGGACGGCGCCATGTCGGCCGTGCAGGACTTGCTCGCCAAGCTTGAGAAAGAACGAACGCTATCCCACCCTCACCGCATGCAATTGCAGTCGGTGAGCGGCACGGGCGAAACAGTCACCCTTGAATTGGAGTTATGGTTATTCGCGCTGTCACGGACGGCAGCCTAGCCATCAAAGTATCCTCCGGCTCCCTCCGCCTCGTGGGGAGGGCTGGGGAGGGGGGCGAAGCGGAGTAGACGCTCGCATCGTCCCTCGCTGATGCGCAAGTAGTTCAAAATGAGCGGTGTCATGGAGGACACATGCTCCTGAGCAGCAACCAGGCACAACACCGTCGCCGATCGGCGCCAAAAGGCCCGATCGCAGCGGCGATTCTTTCGTTCGCGCTGACCACGTTGTTAGCCGCGACGCCGGTTCGCGCTCAAACTCCGGAACTCCGCCCCGCCGGCAATGCTGCCGCGAAAAGCCCCGCGCAGCTCGCGACGAATGCCCCCCAGGCTCCGCCAGCCGTCCCCTCAACATTGCCGCCTCCGCAATCAGCGGGCGCCAAATCAGTCGTCACCCAAACGACTCCGCCGGCGGTTTCCAAGCCCGACGACTCTCCAAAAATCCCGCTCGCCGAAGCTCTCGACCGCCCCGGCGATCTCATGTGCCGCAATATGACGATGGACGCCGCGATCTTCGCCATCCGCGAAACGTGGAAGATCAACATCGTCACCGGTAAGGAAATGCAGGGCACCGTAAACGGCGTCTTCACCAGGACGCCGCTGCGCGAAGTGCTCGACGCCATCCTCCTGGCCAACGGCTACAGCTACCGCGTCATTGGCGAAAGCCTGGTGATCCAACCGTCGCAGGACGTCGGCTTCTCGAACCCGCTGTTCCGCTCCGTCACGCTTCCCGTCGAGCACGGCAGCATCGAGGAAATCGTCGAAGGCGCCACGCTGCTCAAAAGTTCCACCGGCCAGGTGAAGCCCTTCCCCCGCACGCGCAGCATCATGGTCGTCGATTATGTCGACCGGGTGGAAGCCATCACCGCGTTCGTCCGCAACATGGACGCCGCGGCCTCCGGCGCCACGGGCGGCACGCCGGTGCAGTTTCCCACGCACCTGGACGTCGCGTATTTCCACACCCACTTCATTCCGGTGGATAACGCCAAGCAGCCGCTGCTGTCGGTCCTCAGCCCCATGGGCCGCGTCGCCACGATGCCGCGCGAAAATCGGCTGATCATTGTCGATTTCCCCGCGAATCTGGAGATGGCCCGCAAGGTGATGGACCGGCTCGACCGCCCCCGGCCGCAGGTCCGCATCACCGCTCTCATTTACGACATCAGCCTGCAGGACGTCGAAAAACTGGGCCTGAATTGGGGCAGCTCCGGCAAGGGCAACAGCCTCGACGCCGACGGCAACGCCAAGCAAGCCCTCCAGTTCGAGACCTCCACGCTCGCCCCCTTCGCCAGCGGCGAAGCCGGCGGCACGCTCACCGTCCGCAGCTTGACGCGCAATTTCGACATCAACACAATCCTGCAGCTCATCCAAAACGCCAACGACGCCCGCCTCGTCGCCAACCCGAACGTCACCGTCGTGGACAACGAGCTTGCCGAGTGGAAAAGCGTCTCCGAAATTCCCTACCAGCAGATCACGCAGTCCGAGCTCGGCGGCCAGATCGGCACGACCGCGTTTAAGGAAGCCGGCATCACGCTGCGCGTCCAGCCGCAAATCGCCGGCGACGGCACGATTGAAATGATGGTCGAGCCCGAGTTCAGCCGGCTGGCCGGCTTCACGCCCACCGAGGATCAGCCAATCCTCGACACGCGAAAAGCGACCACCCGCGTCCGCGTCGCCAATCGCCAGACCATTGTCCTCAGCGGTCTCCGCCAGCGCAGCGACACGGGCGAGTTCAACGGCATCCCGTTCCTCAAGGACGTGAAGTACGTCGGCAATCTCTTCCGCTCGCGCAATACGAACGTTCGCGAGAGCGAGCTGATCGTGTTCATCATGCCGGAGATCATTTGCTACGACGACGCTCCAGGAGCCCGCGACTACCAGGCCCTCGAGACGATCAATTGCCGCTTAAACGGCGTCCCCTATGCCGAGGGCTGCCAACCGCCCGGCTGCTTCGACGGCTGCCCCCTGGGCGAAGTGCTGCCGCTGCCGCCGATCGACGAAACGGCGCCCGCCGAGGAGCCGCCGGCGCCAGCCACGCCGCCGACCACCGTTGACGGCACATCTGCCATGCGCCCGCCCTACGACGCCCGTTTCCGCGCCGACAACGCCACCGGCCTCCGCACGGCCCAAAAGAAACTGCCCGCCACGAAAGCAGACGCCGCCAAGCAAAAACCGCCCATGTGGAAGCGGTTATTCGGCTCGTAACGATTGAGCGATTTGTCTCCCTCCCCCTAGTGGGGAGGGCCGGGGAGGGGGGAAGCGCCACACCCCTGACAATCTCCTCAAAAGCTAGACTTCCATAGTTGGAAGCTCACCCCGACCGTTCAGCGCTCCCCACTAGCCGGCGGCACACGTGCCGCCAGGAAAGCGCCACGAACGAATTCCTCCACTTCCCTCCCGGCGGCAAGTGTGCCACCGGCTAGCGTCGAACCAATTGCAACACGGCCGACTCATGCAGCGCACACGCGAATCCATTCTGATCGCCGCCGTCCTGCTAACGCTTGGCTGCAGCACCAAGGACGCGGTGGAACCAACTGGGGCCGTCGCGCAACTGACGAATACTCCAACCGCCGCCAAGCCGCTCGTCCCGGCCGCGCTTCAACCATCGTCCAGCGAGTCGAAAAAGGCCGACGACGCCAAGCCAGCCGACGCGCCCAAACCGGCCGCT
>JAICUM010000028.1 GCA_025935855.1 Pirellulales bacterium
AACTACCAATATCTGTATACGTACTGCGCATGCAGTATTGATATAACTTATCGTGATAATTCCCTTTCATTTCTCCGGATCCCTCGAGCTCACTCGTCTATACCCCCCGACTTCTTCGTTAACATGTATCTCATGGTATCATCTACAACACAAAACCCAAACCACGCTCCAAAACACCCGATCCCGCCCAAAATGACACCCGACCCCGTTTGGCGCGACGCCTCGTCGGGTTCCGACATTTGCACACGCTGCTGGCGCTCGGAATGTTGACGGCCCTAATTGCCGGCTCGATTCGCGCGGACGACGTTGCCTCGTCGCTCCCGCCGGATTTGCCGCTCGTGACGGCGCCCCCCATACCGGCGCCGTGGCTTCGCGAGGCCGTCATCCTGCAGCCCTACGGCCATTCGGCGTTCGTCGCCTTGGCCGCGCCCGGCGACCGGCCGGAACGGCTCAAGAAAGACTTTGGCTTCAACACGATCATCGTCCAGCCGACCGATTCGCATAACTCGATCGCTAAGCCGGAGGACAAGCTGACCGAAGAACAGTTCCGCGCGGGGATCGCGGCGTATCGCAAGGCGGGCTACCACATCCTGCTCTACACGTCGCTCATGGCGGACGGGCTGTCGCCGGAGTTCCAGAGCGGCGAAATCGGCCGGCAGCATCCTGATTGGATCCAGCGCGACCCGAAAGGCAATCCGGTCCTGGTGTGGGGCGTGCCGTGGTTGTGCCCAAGCACCGGCGCGCGACAACTTGCCCTGGACCGCTGCCTGAGGCTAGTCAGCGAGTACGATCCCGACGGGCTGATGCTCGACAACAATCAGTTCTTCTCCGCCGCCGCCGGCTGGACCTGCTACTGCGACTCCTGTGCGAAGGGATTCCGGCAGTATGCCAAACAGCGCTTCGGCGATGAGCAGTGCCGTGAGATTTTCGGAGCGGCGCCTGAGCAACTGGCGCTGCCGACCAAGGAAGGGCCGCTGTTCGCCCTGTGGATGAATTGGCGAAACCGCGTGTGGGCCGAGGTGAATGAATCCTTCCGCGCCCGTCTGCGGGCGGTGAAACCCGACATCATGTTCTTCGCCAACACGCAGTACCTGTTTGACACCGGCATGCTGGCGAGCGATCTGCAATTGACGCACGAAGACGTGGTGCTGTCCGAGTCGTGCAATCTAAGCTCGCGGCAAATGTCGGCGAAGCTGGTGCTCGGCCACGCGCTGGCCGCGGGGCGGCCTCTGTGGAATTACGTCGGCACGTTCGCCAAGGCGGACGATTACACGGGCTTGCAGCCGGCGGAAACCATCGGGCCGTGGATTGCCGCGACGCTCGCCCACGGCGCCCGGCCATGGATCGTCGATGGCTTCGACGAAGGGCCGACCAACGCCGCGGCGCGGCAAGAGATGTCGCGGCTCTTGAGCTTTGCCGCCGCCCATCCGGAGTTTTACAACGGCAAACCCGCAGCGCTTGTCGCGACGCTCATATCGCCGACCTCCCGCAGCGTGTTGCATCGTCCACTGATTCCGCCGCACGTCGGCGTGCTGCAATCGAGGGGCGTTCCGATTGTCGCTTTGCGCGACGACGAGGTGACAGCGGAAAAGCTGAAGCCGTTCCGCGTGCTCACGATCGAATCGGCTCCCTGCCTGGACCAAGCGTCGGTTGACGCAATCGCCGCCTGGGTTCGAGCAGGCGGCGTGCTGATCGCCGCGCGCGACACGGCGACGCATGATGAACTTGGTCGGCCGCACGATGCCTCGCCTCTCTGGCAGGCATTAGAGCTAAAGTCCCGTCCGGACAAGGAAACGGCCGTCGGACGGGGCACGGTCATTTCACCCGAGGCCGCTAAGTTCTCCTCCGTTGCAACTCCTCGCCTGGAACAATTCGCTTTCCAAACGCCGCAGGAATCTGCAATTGAAATCGTTCCCTACCGCACCGAACACTCGCTCCTTCTGCACGTGATCCGCCATCAGGCGTCAACCACTCCCGTTCACTTGCGGCTGCCCTCGCCCATTTCCGCGGCGGAAGAATCGGCACAATTGTTTGCCCCTGGCAAGCGTGGGGCAGCGGTATTGCGGCTCTCCAAGAACGGCGATGAACGCTTCATCGAGTTCGTCCCGCCCTCTGCCTATTGCGTCATCAAGATTCCACTCACTCAATAGGCTTGACGATCTCGCCGTCGGCCCGATGCCCCAGGCGACGAAAAACTTCTTTATCGACGTTCGCAGTGATCACGTGGGTTGAGCCGTCGGCAAAGGCGAAGTTCGCAACGCCCGGGTGGTGCGAGCCAAAGCCGCCGACAAACGTCGACGGAATCTGCGGCTCGGCCGCCGGCGCCGCCGGTTTGTTCGGCTGCGGCTGCATCTGCGGCGGCTTGGCTAGCTCGAACGAGCCGGTGTTTCGCAGCGTGGCCCGCGTGCCGGAGACCCAGCCCAGGTCGTCCGGCGTCCCCAGCTTTTCGCCGAGCAGAATGGTGTTCGAGCTGCCGTCGTAGATATCGCTATAGCGAATGTGGCTGTTAAGGAACAGCAGGCCGTGGTTATTCGCGTCGATCGGCGCCTCGACGTCGTGATGGCAACCGGCGTAGTTGCTCTGGGCGGCGGTTTTGGCTTCGTTGAGATTGTCGCCTGACTCCGACGGGCACTCGAGCAGCGTGATCCGCGTGGCCCTGATTTCGGCGTTCTTATCCGCATAGGCGCCGGCCGCTTGATCGAACTTGGCTGACATGGCGTTCTGCTCGACGTAGGGGAGCACCTGCACAATCCAGCTCACGTGGATGCCTTGCGGTTCACTGCGGATCGGGCCATCGGGATTCGTACAGCCGGCGGGGAGCGATTCGTGGTGAAACTCGTAATTGTGAAGCGATAGGCCAAGCTGCGTGATGTTGTTCATACAACTAGCCCGCCGCGCGGCTTCACGGGCCGCCTGCACGGCCGGCAAGAGCAGCGCGACCAAGACGCCGATGATCGCGATGACGACCAAGAGCTCGACCAGCGTAAAGCCGTCCACCGTAGACGCGTCTCTCCGAGACGCGATTGCGAGTTTCGGAGAAACTCGCCTACCGATATCGCGTCCCGAAGCGAATGGACGGCGTGATGCAATTGCCGGATACATGAGATTACTCCTCATTGTGAATGCGTAAGACGTTGATGGTGAAGTCGCCCGAGCGCCGTACGGAACGCTCGCTGCCGTGCGGGTACTCAGCGGTGATGTGAACCTGGCGAGCATTGGCGTCGCTGCTTTCCTTTAATTCAATGACCACCTGGCCCTCGCCGTGGCCGAGGATTTCTGCCGCGGGAACGTTCCAGGTCTCGCCGCGATAGTCGGCCGACTGCCCGAGCACGGACGCGGCGCGATCGAGGCCCGCTTCCAGCAAGAGTTCCGTTTGCCGCAAGTCGCGCTCGGCATGAAGTTGCCGCCGGGCGCGAATCGCGCTGTGCAGCATGCTGCTGAGAATGCTGAGGACCACGAGTAGGCACACCAGCGCCGCCGCAAGAACTGCTCCTCGACGTATTCTGCGAGAATGCGTCATGGCGAACCTCCCGGCACGATAGCGCCGTCCGCATAGCGGCGATCGGCGCCCAGCGTCGCTTCGACATGAAGGAGGGCCGGCTTTTCGCGAATTAGAGCTGCCGAATCGTTCGGCAACAGCGGCTTTTCGTCCGGCGCCGTGATCGAGAGTACCACTCTCGACGTCGTGCCCTCTTGATTCACGTCAGCCTTGACGACGCCGCCCAAATCGTAGTCTTCACGACCGGCAGGCTTCCCGTCCGCGGCAATCACGCGAGCGATGCCATGATCGCTGTGGCGATACGTCACGGTTCTGCTTTGCGCTTGTGTGAGACGAATGAGCTCGCCGTCGTTCAGTTTAGATTGGTCCAGCTGGGCGGCGGTCGCTCGATGCACGTCGTCGCGAAACTGCTCGCTCAGGGCAAGCGCGTGCCGCTGGGCGTCGAAATAGCGCCGCGTTTCGGCCTGCGATTGCATCGCGCGCGTCAACAACACCGCCGTGAGCGAAAGCAGCATCGTCACGCCGCCAAGAGCGGTGATCAGCTCCACGAGCGTGAAACCGCCTACCGTAGACGCGTCTCTCCGAGACGCGATTATGAGTCCGCCGCGGCGGACTCGCCTACTTAATGTTGCATCGCCTGAATGGGAGCCGCGGTTCATGGCTGTGTCCTCGCGTGGTCAACCGGGCCGACGGAGTATTCCGCCGGAAGCCACGCCACCAATTCAACTGGGAAGGCTCGCCGCTGCGATTCATCCCAAGAGAGTTGAAGCTTCACGCGGCGCCCGGAGTCGCCTGATGCCACGTTGCCTGTCAGCTTGGCGCCGGCCAGGCGCTGCGCCGTGAGCTCGCTCGGCTTGAGCTGCTCAATCGCTGCATCAATTTTCGACGCGGGCGTGGTCCGCAGCCGTTCAAGTTGGTTTGTCAGCTCATCCAGCGCGATCCGATAATGATCCGCGTCAACGAGCAGCTGCTCATGCCGCACCACCAGCGGCGCCGAAATGCCGAGCGTCGTCATGATGAGCACAAAAGCGACCATCAGTTCCACCAGCGTCGAACCGCGGCGGCAACCCCCCGCCGATTTCTTCGGTGTCGCTTTTTTATCGAACGAAATGCTCATACGCTTACAGTTGATGGAAAATGAACTCGACCAACGGCACGAACAGCGACAGCGCCTGCGCCAGCACATAGCCGCCAAATACCAGCGCGATGATCGGCAGCGTCAGCGCGCTCCACACGCGGAGCCGCCGGCGCACGCGGCGTTTTTTGTTGGCCGCCAGCTTGTCGAGCGCCCAGCTTCGATTGCCGAGACGCTCCGAAACATCCAGCAGCCGCTCTTCCTGCGGCGTGAGCAGCCCTGCCGCGGCCAACGTCGGCCACACCTCGGCGCCCTGCTCGACTTCATTGCGGGCGAACAGCAGTTCCCGACGGATGCGCGGGTCGAAGTGGTAGCGAGCAAGCGTCGAGAGCGCTCCAGGCACCGGCCGGCCTGCCGCGGAGGCGAGGCTGAGCTTCTCCAGCACGTCGGCCCAGCGAAGTTGCCGCCATGTGCGGAACACGCGCTCAAAAAGCGATTCACGAACCGCTCGACCCCTCTTCGCCGAGAAAAACAACCACGACGCGACTATCAACAGCAGCGCCACGAGCCACCAGTAGCTGCTGACGAGGTCGGCGAATTCGATATTCCACGCCAGCGCCGGCGGCCGCTCAATGTCGTAATCGGCGAGGATGTTATTAATCGCCGGCACGATTTTAATGTAATAGAACAGCGAAATCGCAATGAAGACCAGCGCGAGGACGCCGGCATAAGCGAACGCGCCGCGGACCGTGGGCCGCCGGTCGTCGAGTTCCGCGTTGAGTTCAGCAATTGACTGCCTCGCTGATGTCGCCAGGATCCCCGACTGCGCGCCGAAGCGAATGGCCAGCACATCCTCATCGTGAAGTAGCCGCGGCACTTGCTCCACCGCGTCCGGAAGCGGTGTTCCCGACTTCAAAAAGTGTGCTAGCCGAAAGACGCGATCGCCCTGCAGGCCGCCTTGATCCGCTGCCCAGGCTTCCAAAAGCGGCGCCAGCGCCAGCCGCTCTTCCGTTGCCACGGCGATCAAACGCAGCAGCGCCAACCGCTGCGGCAGCGTCGCCCGCCGCGGCCAAAGCTTTCGGAAGGTTGGAAAAAAACCGCTCATAAAACGCTGTTGAAATCGCTACCCAGACAGATTGTTGATCAACTCGACCAGCGGCAGGAACAACGCCAATACCACCAGCAAGACGCAACCGCCGACAAAACACACCGCCAGCGGGCCAAACAGCCCCTGCATGACCGAAGCTCGCCGCCGCGATTGGTCCGCGAAGCAATTGCTCACTTCCTTAAGCAGCCGGGCGCGTGTGGCCGGGAGCATGTCTCGTGAAGTGGCGTACGCGATCGTCGCGGAAATGGGCCGCGCGAACTTCGACTTCACAAGCTCCGCGTAGTTAAGCGGCCCGGCACTGCTCGCCGGCGCCGGGGCGCTGGGTTCGGGCAACCGCGTTGTCTGCGCCGCCAAGCGCATCGCGGCGGTAGGTTCCACTCCGGCCTGGATCAGTTCGGCGGCAAACCGCGCGAATCGCGAAATCACCGCCGAGCGGCGAAAACGCTTGTCGTACCAATCGGTGAAGCGACTATTGGCTCGAGCCGGCAGTAGCCAACGCCGCATCGCGAGCACCGCCACGACCGCTACCACGATGACCGCGACGACAAGTCCCACACGGCTGGTTAGAAACCAACCCAGTCCCAGCACTCCCCGCGTGAGATCAGGCAGTTGAAGCGCAAAGTCGGCGAACATGTCCCGGAAAATTGGCAGCACCGCCAAGCTTAAAAACAGCAGCACCGCCAGCGCCAGCAGGACAACGACCACCGGATACGCCAGCATTCGCCGCCACTGAACGCGCAGGTCATGCGCCCGTTCCGCTTCGTCCAGAAATTCACGCAGCACGCGGGCCGGATCATTCGTGGCCGCGGCCGCCGCTAACAGGGGAATCCAATACTCAGGCAGCCGCCGCCAGCGCTCCAGCGCGCTGGCCGCGTCGCCGCTTTCCAAAAGCGAACACACGGCGAGCAGCTCACGGCGGCGAGGTCTGGCCGTCATCTCCTCGGCATACGCCCGCAATGCTGGAACGAGCGGCCGCGCCTCCTGGAGCACGCGGGCCATCTGCTGCTCGGCGATTGCGGCCTCCGGCACGATCTGTAGCGCCACTTCAGCCGCCTCGGCGCGAGCACTGGCGATGCCAATTGATTGAACCACCAAGCCCCGCGACTCAAGCTGGGCGATGGCCTCCTGCACCGTGGCGGCGTCCACGTCGCCGGCAACCAGCTGCTCATCGGCGTTCAGGGCTTGATAGTGAAACCGGGGCATGATGAATCCGCTAGTGCATCGCCGCGACGCTGCGCAGCATCTCAGTCAACGGAACGAACAGCGACAACCCGTACAAAAGCACCGCGCCGCCGCCGATGACCGCGCTGGCCACGATCGGAACGACAACCGCCGCGCGCTTGGACGACCGCCGGGCCGAATCACGATAAACGTCGGCCGCAATCATGAGAGCTTGCGCCTGCTGGGCGGCGTCCGGCCTACGTAGGGCCCATTGCAAAAACGGCGGAAAACGCCAGAATCGCCGCGCGTCGTCCTCCCGAACGGCGTCTTCCAGCAGCGCTCCGCCGAGTGGCCGTGCGCGCTCCTGCAGCCGCGCGTTGCCGGAGGCTTCGCTCGCCAGCCGCAAGCTTTCCTCTTCCGGCGCGCCGCTGGACAGCAGCAACGCCATCCAATCCGCGAAGGCGGCGGTGCGCTCTTCGGAGTCGGTCGTAGCAGCCCCCGTCAAACGGGCCCAAAACCCGATGCTGCCTGACCCTGCATTCCAGCGCGCCAATCGCCAGATGAACCACACGGCAAACAAAATGAACGCCGCTGCAACGATGCCCCACACCGGCAGCGAACGGGCAATCGCGTTGAGCACATCCATCCCCTCGCCCACCGACAGCCGCATCGATTCGCGAAAACCCTCCAGCTTCGGCAGAACAAACAGACAAAACGCGGCCATCCCCGCCAGTGCCAGGCAGAGCACCGTCAGCGGATACACCAGCGCCAGCCGAATACCCTCGTGAGCCTCTTCGAGCGCCTCGCCTAGGTTGCTCGCACGGTCGAGCACAGCGTCGGCGTCGCCGGTTCGCAGCCAGATCTGAATGAGACTTCGATACTGCGGCGGAAGCTCTTGGCTAACGGCAGCGACCGCTTCCTCGAGCGAAACCCCGGGACTCACCTGACGGGCCACGACCGCATTGATGCGCTCCAGCGCCTGCGTCGGTCGCGCGTCGAGCCGGTGCAAATCAACCGCCAACGGCACGCCCGCCTCCAGCGCGGCAGCCAGTTGGTCATTCAGCGCAATAAACTCGTCAAGCGTCGGCACAAATCTCTTCCGAAGGAAAGTCTTGCAGTTACAAGAGTAGAAATGTGTTCGATAGACCGCGCCCCTCTTCAGGCCTGAAAGGCCGCGCTATGAAAGCCCAGGGCAAAGCCCTGGGCAACGCAAGGATTGCTTGGCAAGAGCCCTGCAAGGGCGCGCTAATTGAAAGCAATGATTAGCGCGCCCTTTCAGGGCTTTCAATCCTTGTGAACGACCGCAACCCAGGGCGGCGTCCGCCTGCGGCGGCCTTGCCCTGGGCTACCCTAGCGCGGCCTTTCAGGCCTGAAGAATGTCGCTCTAACAATGCAATGCGCGAGGGCGGCCAATTTGTCTGATCAAGTGCGACGATCGAGAGGGCGTCACTGGCATCTTGCCAGTGCGGAAGCGGGTAATGGCCCGGCACTTCTCACTGGCAAGATCCCAGTGGCACCCTATGCGAATGGCACATCGAACATCAAGAAGTGGAGCGTCACATCGCCGTGCGCAGCACTTCGGCTTGCAACCGACGCATTTCGGTGAAGCCGTCCACCATGCCCCAATCGGCGTTCACGCCGGGAGCCGGCGCCAAGCCGCCATCCGTGTAACCGGCCGGATACGCCAACGCCGCCGCGACGGGCAAACGGTAGCCTTCATGAGGATCGGCGCTGGAGGCCGACAGCGTCGCCGCCGCCACGACCGCCATCGCCATGCGGCGCACCCAGCGGCGCGCCCGCCGCTCGTGTACGTGCAGCCGAGCCTGCTCCAGCACGCGCGGCCGCAAGTCTTCCGTCGCGTACACCACTTCCCCGGCGGCGCGAACGAGCGCTTCCACATCCGCCAGGTCGTCAAAGCGGTCTGCCACGTCAATCATGGGCCGCCTCCGGCTGCCTCTTCAGCAGACCCTGCGACAGCTTCGCCATCGCGTACTGGTACCGGCTGGCCGCCGTATTGGGCGAGACCGAAAGAATGCGCCCAATCTCCGCGAACGTCATCGCCTCCCAAATCT
Organism: Pirellulales bacterium; assembly: GCA_025935855.1. Taxonomy (GTDB): domain Bacteria; phylum Planctomycetota; class Planctomycetia; order Pirellulales; family Lacipirellulaceae; genus Lacipirellula. The sequence continues at coordinate 8,916 of JAICUM010000028.1, forward strand.
TCAGCACGACGACTTCCGCCTGTTCCGGCGGCAGCCGCCGCAAGGCCGCCCACACGGCCCGGTGCTGCTCGGCCTGCTCCAGTTCATCGACGCCCGGCGTCATCTGCAGGTCGCTCAAATCCCCGGCCGAGGTCAAATGCTGCCGGCGACGGCCAATGGCCAGCGCTTCGTTCCGCACCATCTGCAACAGGTACGGCCAAGGCAGCGTCACTTCGGATAGCAGTGCCGGCTCCCGGGCAATCCGCACGAGGGCCGTCTGCACCGCATCCTCCGCGTCGTGCTGGTTGCGCGTCAGGGCGACCGCGAACCGCACGAGCCGGTGGGACGTCAGGTCGAACAGCGCGCCCAACGCGTCCACGCCGTACTCGGCCAATCGGCCGGCACAATCGCGAACGCGGCAGGAAAAGTCGTCGGTGGAAGCCATCCACCCCCTAAGATGCGCTCGCGGCGGCGATTTGTCTAAGCAATTCGGCGATCAAAGAAGAATTCGCGAAACGATTCACGCCGATCCCAACTAGCCGGCGGCACACTTGCCGCCGGGATGAAGTGGCAGGCGGCCTTCGTGGCGTCATCCCGGCGGCCGTGGGCCGCCGGCTATTCTCCGACTTGCAGGAATCTTCAACGGACGGCTTTTTCGCTGCGGAGCGCGGCGGAGCTAGTAGGTCCCGCTTGCCGAGCGGGACCTTATCGCTGGGTTACCCCTCGTCCGGCGCTCAAGGTCCCTTCCGGCAGAAGGGACCTACTGGGCGCGTAGCGGTAATACACCTCCAGGCACATCGCCGACAGCGAGGTGGTGAACACCCGGCCGCCGTAGCCGCCCCACAAACACGTTTCCGGCCAGGAACCGTCCTCGCGCTGCGTCGAAAGCAGCGAGCGGGTCAGCGTCTCGTTCCACCGCCGCCAGGCATCGAGCGCCTCCGGCGAGACGTGCTGAACATGATGCAAGGCCAGCGTGGCGTAATACCAATAGTAAAGATTGACCGCCGACGGCGACGGCGGTTCCTTGAGCAGCGACGCCAGGGCTTCATCGACCGCGGCCCGGCTGAGCTGCCCATCCGCTTGCCCGGTGAGCAATTGCCGGCAGTAAAGCGATTCGGCCGTCATCGGCCGCGTCGGCGGGCCTTCCGGCCGGTACGCCGCCAAACCGCCGGCGTGGCCGCGCTCCACTCGCCGCAGGAAACGATCGACTCGCGTCCAAGTAACCTGCGGCACCGCAACGCCGCCCAGTTCCGCGCTTTTCAGCGCCATCACCGCCCAACCGAGTTGGCTTGTGTCGCCAGTATCGCCCGGCCGATAGCGCCAGCCGCCGTCGGTCGGATGCTGCACGGCCAGTGAATAGCCGACGGCCGCCTTGACCATCGGAGCCAGCCGCTCGTCCTTAGTAATCGCGTAACATTCACTCACGGCGAACGACGCCATCGAGTGGCAATACATCTGCGCGAACATTTCCGCTTCGCCCGAGAGATTGCCGTTGGGCCGTTGCGAGCGGCGAAGGAAATCGAGCGCTCGCGCCACTTCCGCCGTGTGCGGCCCGTCGCGATGCGTGTGCCCGGCGCCAAGCATCGCCAGCAGCGCCAGTCCCGTCACGCCGGTATCAGCCTTCGCGCCCGCGCCGCCTCGGTCTTGGCCCAGCACAAAACGCTCCTGCCCGGCGCCGTGCCGTTTGGCATCCCACCGGCCGTCTTCCGACTGCGCCGCCGCGAGCCACGCCAGCGCTGCGCGAACCGATTGCTCAGTCGTCGCATTCCCGCCGCCGCCTGCGACAAGCTGGTCGCGATTCGCCGCGAATCGTTCTGCGTAAGAGTTTGGCACCGAGGCGGCGGTAGTTTTTGCCGAGCTCGCAAGACCGGAGGAAGATGGCTTGCGGTCACTTGGTTCCGATGCCACTTTGGAAGCTTCAGTCGGTGCTTGTTTTGATTCCTCCTGTTCCCTCCCCCTGATGGGGAGGGCAAGGGAGGGGTCAGGCGGCATGTCGGCGTCCGGTGGCTGTTCAGAAGCCGATGGGCTCGCATCAATTGCCACTGCATCTGGCGATTCGCTGACGGCAGACGAAGATTCGAGAGGCGCAGTTGCCTGCTCAGGCTCAGGCGCGGGCGCAAGCTCCGCCAACAACTCCGGCGCTTCAAGCGCCTCGCCAGATTCCTTCGCCGGCCCAGACTCTTCGCCTTCAACGTTCACTTCACCGGCGTTCTCTTCCAACGCCGCCTGCTCGTCGTCCGCCGCCTCGGCCGACTGCTCGGCCACGATCGTCACCGGCGCCATCGGCGTGATCTCGCCCTCCGATAACAGCGCCACCTGAATCGGCGGACCCTCGCCAAATCCCGGCCCATAACCTGGTCCATAGCCGAGGCGGTGCGACGCAATTTGCACCACCGTCGCGAGATACGCGAGTAGAAGGTGAACCCACAACGACAGCAGCGCACACTTCTTCCACGGCTTGGCTTGCCGCCAGCGCGTTCGCAAGAGCGACACGAGCACGATCGTGGCCAGCGCGAGCCCGATCCCGACGAGCAGCCACCCGGTCGGAATATCGAACCAAGCGAGTAGCAGAAGAGGCATCGCGGCGATCATGGTCACCGCCTCGTGCTGGTAGCGCCTTCGGCCACGCGCACGCTCACCGCAAGCTGGCTAATGCCGGCCTGCTTGCAGGCGGCAAGAGCATCGGCCACGTGCTGAAAATTGCTGCTCGCATCTCCCAGAATCACCACGCTCACCGCCGGCTGCTCCTTCACCGCCGCCGCCAGCTTCTCCGTGAGCTGCACGAGCGTCACGTCTTCGTGATCCAATGCAATTCGCCCATCGGCGTACACGGCGACCTGCCGAGCCTTCGCCGCCTGCTGCGCCGCATCGGCCTTCGCCACTTCCGGCAAGCGCAGATCGATGTCGCGCTCCATGTCCGCGAACTTCGACGCGCCCATGAAAAACACAATCAACAGGAACACCACGTCAATGAGCGGCGTCAGATTCAGCGCCGGCATCTCGTCCTGTTGCGTCTTGAGCGGCATGGTTCAGGAGTGGTCAGTGACCAGGGGCCAGGGGCCAGTTGATCCTTGACGCTTTCTCTTTCTCAACTGGCCACTGGCGACTGGCCACTGACGACTGCTTCCTCACGCCGCCTTCTTCACCTTCGACACGCGCGGCGGCCGATTGCGGCGATCTTCGAGCGCCTCGGCCGAGATGAGGTTCACCAGCTGCTGCCCCTGCCGGTCGATCTCCATCACGAGGCCATCCACCCGGCCGACGAAGTACAGGTACAGAATCAACGCCGGAATCGCGACGCACAGCCCCGCGGCCGTGGACATCAGCGCCGTGCCGATGCCGCCGGCCAGCAGCTCCGGCTTGCCCATCGCCGCGCTGCCGGCGATCGCGTTGAACGACTGAATCATCCCCGTCACGGTGCCCAACAGGCCGAACAGCGGGCACACCGTCGAAACGCAGTTGATCACCCGCAAGAACCGCCGCATCGAGTTGGCCGCCCGTTCGCCCTCGTCGAGCACCGCCTGCTCCACTTCGACGGCCGACTTGCCCCACTTGCGCACCGCCGCGGCAAACACGCCGGCGATCAGGCTCGGGTTCTCGTCGCACAGCTCCAATGCCGCGTAGCGATCGACGGCCCCCTCGCTGATCTGCAGCAGGAACCGCTCGACGAACAACTTCGGCACGACGCGGCTGCGCCGCAAAGCCATCAGCCGCTCGAACACCACGCACAATAGCACGAACGAGCAGAGCAGAATCGGAATGATCAGCGGCCCCGCCGCCATGAGCGCCTGCCACAACGTCGTGGGAATCGCATGACTGGCCACTGGCGGCGTCTCAGGCATCGCAGCTCGCTATTCAACTGTTGTTCAGCTTGTAACCAACAATAGCCCCGACCTAGCTAGGTCGGGGCTACTGGTTACTTCGTCAATCCTTCAAGCGTCGCTCGACACTAGAAGCCGAGTCTTTACGGTCCGTAAGGACTCCCCTTGCCCGTATCCACGTTCCCCACCATGTGCAGGTGGTTGTGATCGATGTAAATCACCTCGCGGGCGTCCTCATCCCGCAGCGTGTGCGGCACCGGCCAGCCCACGCGGCGGACGTCCTCGTAGTAAATCGTGCATTTATAGTGGCAATGGTGCTGCTGCACCGGCCCGACCAGCGGCATCTGCCGCGGCGGGTCCAGGTAGTCGGCGATCTTTTCCTTCACGATCCGCACGTTGTTGCGATTGCGCTCGTAGAGCAGCGGCACGCCGCCTTGAACCGGCTGCGCCTTCTCCAGCGCCCGCATCACTTCGTCATCGCTCGGCGGATCGAGCGCCACGATCTCCTCGCCGGAAGGAACCGGCCCCAGGATCGGCGCCCGTTCGTAGCGCTCGTGGTTCCAGAACTTGTCTTCCTTCAGCTTCTGCTGATAGGTGGTGATCGGAATCGGGTAGGCGAGAAAGCCGATGTTCGGCCCGAGATGGGTGCAGCCGGTGCTGGCCAGCGAACCCAGGCCCAGAATCAGTAACAACGCCGGGGCGGTTCTGCGAGACATCCTGAAAAGCCCTTCGATAAGTGTTCGCCCGATAAGCTCGGCCGACGCCCCTCACTTTGGCGCCCATGCCACGACCGCTCCGCCAGCGCGGACGATCCTTTGATTCACAACACTCTTATCGAGTGGTTCTGGGTAAAACTTGCGGGATATTCCGATTGCAACGGAAAAAGTTTGACCAGCAATGCTGGCAGCGATCAAAAACAAACCCTGCCGGCGCTCGTGGCGCCGGCAGGGTCGGAGGCGTGACCATTTATCCTTCTGGCTGACAGCCGATGGCTGACAGCTGTTAGCTCGTTAGTGGCAATCCTTGCAGTCGCTGAAATCCAGGAACCACCAGCCGTCGTCCCATTCCAGGCTCACCTTCCGCCAGCCCAGGGGCACTTGCGGATACGGGTAGAACGGGCCGATGTACGGCCAGGCGGCCGGCGAGTATTGCTGCGGATACGTCAGCGCCGCGTAGTTCGGGTACGCCGCATAGCTCGGCCAGGCGTAGCCGGGCATCTGCGGATTGTCGTACGCCACCGAGGCGCCTGTGGCCGCCGGCACGTGGCTCATCGGCACTGGCTGCATGCTGCCACCGCCGCCACCGCCACCGCCGCCGCCGTTCATGTCGCCAGGCTGGCAACCATACTGGGCGGGCTGAATGTTCGGCTGCATCGTGCGAGCGTACGGCACCGGCATGTTATTGCCAGCATTGCGAGCCGCCACGCGCTGCTGAGGCATCGCCTGCTGCATCGGCATGTTCGCCGAAGCCGTCTGCAAATTGCCAGACGACTGCCGGCCGGATGCTGGCTGAGCGCTGGCCGCCGGCTGCTGCCCGCCGCCGGCGACTTCCAGCTTGCTGATCACCCGATCGACCCCTTCGGTTTCGCGGGCGATCTGCTCGGCCATTCGCTTCTGCTGCGAGCTGGTGACCGTACCCATCAGCTCCGCGACGCCATCATGATATTTGACGCCGACTTTGTAGTCTTTCAGTTGCCCGCTCTGCTTCATGTTCTGAGCGATGAGTTGAGCGGCGGCCCGGTCGTCGGCGGCGTCGGCCGAGGCCCAACGGGCCGGCCCCAGCGCCACGACGGCAACGGCAAGGCCAAGAATCACTTTTCGCATGGTCCCCCTCCTGGGAATGTCGCGGCTCGGCGTCGGCTCCTCTGAAAGCCGTCGGCTCCAAAGCCCAATTGGCGTGCTATCAGATCAATTCGAGAAGCGACCGCGCGGCGCGTGCGACAGCGCACTAGCGGCGCTCGCCGGGCTGACGCGTGGTCGTCTGACAAGAAGTTTCGGCAAACCAGCGTGCCGAAAGGGAGTCTTTTTCCGATTTTGCCGGTGATTCGGAAAATGCCGCCGCCCTGGGGCGGGAGGGAGTCGCACGCGGAGGAACGCGGATTGAACGGATGCGCGCGGATGCACACCTATTCGACGACGTTCATTTAGCCCCGCCGCTCGCGGCGGGCGCAGAGCAAGCTCCGCGGCTAAATCGCAATCCGCGGAAATCCGTCCGATCCGCGTTCATCCGCGTGCTATTGCAATTGAAGATTTACAGCGGCTCATGCTGCGGCGCGCGAAAGTCCGCCACCGCCAGCACAATCATCACCGCCATCGTACCGGCCGACAGCGTCCACATCGGCCAGCCGAATTGCTCGCCAGCCAGCGTCGCGACCGCCACTCCAGCCAGCGCGATCAGGAATGCGAGTCGCAGCCAGCCTTCAACGCGGCTGTCGGCGTAAATCCGCACGAGGCACGCCACCATCAGGCCAAAGAAGTGAACGGCGATCCAACCAAACTGCAGAGAGTTCGATAAATCCATGCTGCATCGTGCCGAGAATCCTTCTCAGCCTCCACGAGAGGGTCGGGCGGGTAATGATCGCTGCGGCCAGCGCATCCTGCGCTGTTGGTAGCAACGACGGCATGTCAAAGCCGGCAGCGTCGCATCAAACGACTTGCCGACCACTCGGTCCACTCAAGCGATTGACATGCCAAAGCACTCGCCGCCGTATATATCGAGAGTTCCGCGGCGCCGCGAGTGAAGCTTTTACAAAACGCACGCGTTTGCGGCGACCCACCCGCCCGTACCGGCGGCTTCCAGCCGCCGCGCAAACGTAACGGCGACTTTTAGTCGCCGTGTAGTTATTCGACCGTCGGCGCCTGGAAGCCGCCGCTACTTTCTGACGGCCACTAAAAGTCGCCGCTACCATCCTAGTTCTTCGCGTTCGCCACGCGCGCCGCCAGCAGCTTCGCCAGCTCGCCTTCCACTTCCGGAATCTGCAATGTCGTGCTCACCACCTGGCCCTTGTCGTCCACCAGCACCAGCATCGGCACGGTGATCACGCCCATCTCGGTCGCCAGCCGGCCGTCGAACGCTCCCGGCTCGTAGATGTTCTTCCAACGCAGATTCGGATTGGCCTTCAAGAAATCGGCGGCCTCTTCCTTCGAGTAATCGAGGTTCACGCCGATGATGTCGAACTTCGCGCCGCCGTATTTCTTGTAAATGTCGGCGAGCTTCTCCTGGTCGTCCTTGCTGCCCGGCAATGAGGCGCTCCAGTAGTGAATCAGCACCACCTTGCCCTTGTACTGGCCAAGGTCCACATTGCCGCCGTTGATGTCTTGGCCTCGCAGCGGAATCGCTTTCCCCTCGGCCGTCAGCCGGCGAACGGCGCCCTGCGCCTTCGCCGCCCGCGGGCTCTTTGGAAAGTCTTTCGCGAGGCGGTCGTACCACTTCTGAGCCTGATCGGCGTTGCCGGCGAACTCGCTCGCCATGCCGAGCTGCAGCAATGCCTCAGCCACGTCTTCGCTCGACTTGTGCCGACTGACGAAATCCTCAAGCTGCTTGAGCCACTCTTCTTGGATCTTCGTGTACTCTTCCGGCTTGTGCTGAGCCTGCGAAAGGCCCCACGCCGCTTGCATGCGGGCGAATTCAAGATGCGTCAGCAAGTCGTCGCTCGCCTTGTCAGCGGTGAGCTTCTCCTCGAGCTTCTTCAGCCGCTCCATCCCTTCGGGAAAGCTCTGGTCCTGCACATTCGCGCTGAGCATGTCGGCAAGCTGCCGGTACCACTGTTCGCGCTCAGTCGGCTCCTTCGACACGCCGGCCAGTTGTTCCAGCAAATCCACGCGCTGCCCGATCAGCGCCGGCTTCTGATCCGCCGACGCTTTCATGAGCTTCTCATCCACCTGCTGGATCGATTCAAGAATCTTCTGCATCTCGTCGCTCGGCGCGTTGATCGACGCCGCCATCTGCGGCCGCTCCGCCATCGCGCCGCTGGCGTCGTAGAAGAACCCGGCCACCACGTGATCCGGCCCAGCGGTCGCGGGTCCGTCGATCAGCTTCCAGCAGCCGTCCATAAACACCATGCTGCCCAGCTGCAGTTGCGTCGGCTTATCGCCGGCAATCGCCATCGCATACACGTTTTCGTAAACGAGCAAGTCCTTCGCGCCGCCGCGCGTCCCGGCCGGCACGGCCCCCGGCCGCAAGCCGCCGAAGTCAGAATACTCAGCGTTGGCCGCCACTTTGTTCTCGCCGGCGAGCTTGGCAAACGTCTTCGGCGCCTGGGCGATGCGCTGCGACAGCTTCTCGGCCACGTCCTTCGCCAGCCCCAGCTTCGCGACGTCGTCTTTCGCTAGCAGCAAGCGTTCAAACCGCCGAGCGTCCTTCGTCTTGAGCGCCGCGACCACTTCCTCCGCCGCTTCCTCGGCCGAGATAGATTTCCACGAGTCGATCTTGCCGTCCTCATCCTTGTCCAGGCCCCACCGCGACCCGCCGGTGTGGAACCAGCGGTACTGATCCGCCTTGCCGTTGAAATTCAGATCCGCGTCGCGGTACACCTCCAGCCCGCCGCGGTAGTAGCTCCAGGTGTCCACGACGTTGTCTTTGTTCGAGTCGGTGAACTGCCGCAGCACGGCGCCATCCGCCCCGCGCACAACCCACGCCGTGGCCCCGTTGATCGTTTCGCTCGCCAGCTTGCACGCCTTCACTTCCTCGGCGGTCGGCGTGTCGTAGTCGATGCCCGGCTGAACCGGCTTGAGCTTCAGCGCGTCCTCGATCTTCGGCGCCGCCTGAAGCGCCGCCCCATGGAATGCACAAACAAAAAACGCTATCGCCAGGGAGATTCGGAAACGCATGCTTAGACCCACCGGGTGAACCAGCAAAATACCCATTGAACACGGCTGCCAGCAGCCGAAGCGGCCGCCGAAGCCGGTACGGGCGGTTATATCTGCCACCGGCCAAAACGTGCCAGACCTATTACCGCATGTTTAGTCCTCTCGATCCGCGAGTGGGTCATCTCGTGGAGCGAGAGGACTACAGCTGGCCCTTTGACAGCACCC
>JAICUM010000389.1 GCA_025935855.1 Pirellulales bacterium
CAGCAAGATGCAAAAACGCGTGCAATGAGCGGGAACGGTTGCCGCTTCACAGCAGGCCCACGCGGACGTGGGCATGGCACGCGAACTTACATAGATAAGGGATTGCATAACGCGAGGGCCGGAACGGAAGTCGCCGCCGCGAGTTAACGCCAGGGCAAACGAGGAAGGGGTCGGGAGTCTTTTGCGACTGGAGAATCAGTCATTGAGCAAAAGTTCCCAGTCGCAATAGACTCCCGACCACGTTCGCCCGGTCAGACCGAGGTTGCGATGGAACAGAAGTTCGTCAAGTTTGAAGAAGCGCTCGCCAAGCTCAACATTTCCACCGAGCGGCTGAATGGGCTCCGCGAAGAGGGCCTCCTGCGGGCCTACCGCGACGGCACGAGCTGGAAGTTCCGCGCCGACGAAATCGACCGCATGGCCGACGAGGGCGTGCCCGAGCCGGCGCCCCCCAGCGACATCGGCCTGGTCGACGACAACGATCTGGTCGAGGCCTCCGACCTCGAACTGGCCGCTGACGATGATCTGAAACTCGCCAGCGATGACGATCTGTCGCTCGGCGGCAGCGAGTTGGAGCTCGCGCCCGACCAGGAAGACACGGTCACCGCCGGCGCCAGCGACGCCGGCCTCGATATTCATCAGGCGATCGACGAGCCCAGCGATCCGTCTGATTCCATTCTGCTGAGCGAAGAAGAGCTCGGCGAATCGGCGCCGAACGCCCCCAGCACGATCATCGGGAAGAGCGATCTGGAAGACGCCGATCTTGAGCTGGTGATGGACGACGACGAGGCGGCCGTGAGCGACGTGCGCCTGGCCGGCGGCGCCTCGGACGTATTGTCTTCCCACATCGCCGGTTCCGGCGTGCTCGATGAGCTGGAAAAGGGATCCGGCGGCACCAGCGCCTTTGAGAACCTCGAAGAGCTGGAGATCGACCTTGCCGCCGAATCGAGCCGGATTCTCTCGCCGAAGGAAGCCGCCGAGATCAAGACCAAGGGCGATCTGACCGGCAAGACCGCCCCCGCCGAAGGCGACAGCGACCTGATGCTCGACGACGGCGCCCTGGCTGGCGAGGACGAGGGAACCGATCCCGTGCCCGAGTCGCTCGAAAGCGGCAAGGCCAAGGCAAAAGACACCGGACCGACGTCGGATCTTGAGCTCGCCACCGACGAAGACGACTTCGTGCTCGCCGAAGCCGGCGGCAGCGACATCACGCTCGACAGCGGCGACAGCGGCATCAATCTCATCTCGCCGTCCGACAGTGGATTGGCGCTCGACGACATTCCGTTGGAGATCGGCGGGTCGGCCATCCTCGAATCGCTCACCGCGAAGGACAAAGGCGGCTCCGATTTTTCGCTCGTCGGCAGCGACGTGGCCCGCGGCGCCGAGCCGCTGGCTAAGTTGCAGACGGACGACGATTTCCGCCTCACGCCGCTGGGTGAAAAGGAAGATGAAGGGGACAGCAGCTCGCAGGTCATTGCCCTGGACGCGGGCCTCGACGACCTCGGCGCCGGAGACGCGGGCATTCTCGGCGAGGATGCGTTCGCCGAAGCCGGCGAGGGCATGGCGCTCTCCGAGGACTTCGGCGATCAGTCGGCGCCGGAATTCAGCGCGGGTTACCCCGTGGCCGCCGGACGGGCCGAGAACGAGTACACGGTCGGCAACATCGTCGCCCTGTGCTGCGCAACGTTTCTGCTCCTGCTCATGACGATCATGATGCTCGACCTGATGCGAAACATCTGGAGCTGGGACTCGAACCTCGCCCTCAACGATTCGCTCCTCGATTCGATCCTCGGCCTCTTCGGCCTAAAGTAGCGAACGCTCAGCGTCCAATTTCCGGCCGCTCCGTCAACACGCGTCCCAATAGCCCCGACCTAGCTAGGTCGGGGCTAGCGCCGCGCACCGCTCACTTAGTAATGGGAGCGGCCTCGTCCTCAGGACGCTCCTCCCACGCCGTCAGAATCGTCCCCGGAAACTTCGCGTGCGACTCCAGCCGCACCTCGCAACGGCCGTCCGGCAGCGGCTTTGTCTCAATGCTGCAATTCCTGAGCGTATCCAGCCAGAACTGCACGCCTTCCGCTTCGGTCGTCGCCGTGCCGGCCGTCTGCACCTTGTTCTGCTCCTCGCCCGTCCCGCCGTAAGCGGCGTATGCCGGCCTCCCGAGGAACCCAACTAGATAAGCGTCGGCCAGGTCACCAAAGGCCGCTAGCGCCCGCGTCACCTCACCCGCCGACTTCTCATTATCGCACACCAGGTTAATGCGAATGCCCGACTGGCTCGACGCCGTGTCCAGGTCGAACCCAGTGGCCACCTGCTTCACATTCATCGCAATCGCGCCAATCACTGCGTTGAGCGGCTGATCGATTTGCTGGCCCGCGGCCTCATTCGCCGCCGTTGCCTTTTGATAGGCCTCCGCCACGCCGCCTTCGATCGTCAAATCCGCCGCCAGCGCCGCCAGCCCGCCATCCACCGGCGTAATCGTTTCCGCGGCGGCATTGCTTGCGCCCATTTCGCGGCGCACCATTTTGCGAAGCCGCTCGACGCTGGCGGAACACACCAGGGTATGCGAATCGCTTTGGGCGATCGACAGGCTGTTGGGCGCAATTGCCGGAATGACCGGCAGCGTCACATACTTGAAATCGCCGTCCGTACGCTCCTTCGCCGGAAGAAGATGATCTTGAAGCCATTCCAAGCCATCGACCTCATCGACGAACCGAACCACGAAGTCTTCGCAGCCAACCGTGAACTGGCCGCGCTCGCTTTCGGCTTCGCCCGTCTTGGGTTTCAGCTTCGTGCGAAGCTCGCCGGCAATGAAATCGATCCGCTCCAATCGAACGGCAGGCGGACCAATCTTTAGAAGCTTCAGAGCTTCCGCATTCGTAAGCGCCGCCAGCTCTTCGCTGATCACACGATCAAGCAGTTGGAAAACCGGAATAAACGCCGGCCGCTCGGATAATTCATGAACGCGAACCACAAAGGCGCCTCTGTCCGTGCGGAAGTATCCTCGCGTTTCATTGGGTTGCCGCTTGAACAGACCCTGATCGGCGCTCGCCGCTGGATTCGCCGGAGCGTCTTCAGTCGCCGCTCGAACCGCAACGGAGCCAACGCCAGCCAACACAATCGCCAGCGCCGCCGCCGCGCCGGCGATCGAACGCCGATCTCGCGGCTCAATTCCTTCCATGAACTTCAACATCACCATTCTCCTCATGAGATTGCTCGAAAACGCCGGCAGCACCGCCGGCTCCGCATGGAGCCGTTCGCGGTCCAGCCGCAAGGCTAATTCAGTCAACGCCTTCACATACTCACGCCAACTACCGACCGCCTGTACCGCCAGCCGATCGGCTGCCAACTCCTGGGCGAGCGCGAGCCGCCGCATCAGCACATGCGCCAGCGGATGCAAAAAGTGAATCGCCTGCGAAGCCGCCGCGGTGATTCGCCACAGGAAATCCCGCCGCCGCACGTGCGCCAGCTCGTGAGCAAGAGCCGCTTTCAACTGGGCTTCGGTCCAACCCTCGCGATCGGCCGGCAGAAGCACCAGCGGCCGCCGCCAACCCACAACCGCCGGGCTTGCGAGCGCCGCCGACTCGCACAACCGAACGGACATCGCTACCTGCAATCTGTTCTTGACTTCGTCAAACAGTCGCAACGTGGCCTCGTCACTTACGGATCTCTGTGAACGAGCCAATCGCCGCACCTGATGCACGGCAACCGCCAGCCGAAACATCCCCAACGCCAGCCCCGCGCTGATCACCCCAATGAGCCAGGAATTCGTCGCCGGCGGCAGCGCCGCTTCAGCCCGAGCTCCCGCGTTCAGGGCCTTGAACAGTCCGTCCAAAAGTGCGGTAAGGTCAACGCCCGCTCGGCCACCGCTTGACGGCTCCGCCGGCTCTGCGTGTGCCGCGCTTGCGTCAGCGACCGTCGCGGGAAAATGCTGCCCGCCAAAACGCGGCAGCTTGATCGGCAACATGAACGTCAAAACGATCATGATCGCCGCCGCCACGGTCGCCGCCGTCGCCGCCGCGGCCGGCCGTCGTTTGGTCAGCAGCGCGGCCGCCGCCAGACCAAGCCCGGCAATCACCGTCGTCTGCACGGCCCACCACAACACGGAAATCTGTCCGGCCATCATGGCGTTTGCTCCTTCAGGATTTGCTCCAACAGCGCCCGTTCTTTCGCGGTTAGCTTCTTGCGGCGCCCCAGCAGATTCACGAGCAACTGTTCGCGCGACCCCAGAAACACCCGCTCCAGCAAGTCGCCCACGAATCCTCGCGCCGTTTCATCGAACGACCGCACCGGCCGGTAGCGAAACGGCCGCTGATCGTTGACCGCTTCGAGATAGCCCTTCTCGAGCAGAATCCGCGTCAAATTCGCGACGGTCACATAGTTCAATTCAATGCCCGAGGACGCGAGTTCATCGCGCGCCTCGCTAGCGGTGAGCTCGCCCCGCCGCCAAAACGCGTGCATCACCTCCAGCTCCCGATCGGTCAATTCCTTGCTCGCCGGCCGAGCCATCGCCGTCCTCCGTTTCTTTGGTTCCCCAAATTTGGTTTGCCAAACATACGACCGCGCGATGCCGCCAACAAGAGCAGTTTCGCAACATCCGTCCGAGTCGGGAACCAACGTCCCGGCGCACGTGATAGACTGAGCCATTACCTCCAGCTCCAGGCTCGCTAACCGCTCGCGTCTTCGCTTCGCAAGAACTAATACCCGCTCCCACATGTCCGCCGTTCCGATCATCACGCTCACCACCGACTTCGGCGAAGGCGGCCCTTACGTCGCCGCGATGAAGGGCGTTATCCTCTCGATCAACCCCGCGGCGCG
>JAICUM010000683.1 GCA_025935855.1 Pirellulales bacterium
CAACGACCTGGAAGTCCTGGGCGTGGAGCGCGGCGAATCGGTCGGCATTTCGCAGACGAGCTTTAGCGGCGCCACTCTGGCGGATAATCTCGGCGATGCGCTCGGGATTTACGCCGACATCATCCAGCGGCCGCATCTGCCGGAGGAGCAGCTTGAGGCCTCGCGTCTGGTCTGTCTGCAAGAGATCCGCGGCATCGAGGACGAGCCGGCGCAGAAGCTCATGGACGAACTGCGTCGGCGGACCTATCCCGATCCCTGGGGCCGTTCGAGCCATGGCGACGAGCCGGGGATTAACGCGGCGACGGTTGACGATGTTCGCCGGCTGTGGGCGACGCGGTATCGGCCCAACGGCTCGATTCTGGGCGTGGCTGGCAAGGTGGATTGGGACGAGTTGGTCGAGCAAGTCGAGACTTATTTCGGCGCGTGGAAACCAATCGACATCGAGGCGAGCATTGAACGGCGTTCGGTCGAAGCATCGCCGCATATTGATTTCGAGGGCAATCAGTGCCACATCGGCATCGCCTTTCCAAGCGTGCCGTATCGCGATCCGAAATACTTGCAGGCGTGGGCGGCGGTTGGAGTGTTGTCCGGCGGCATGAGCTCGCGGCTGTTCACCGAAGTGCGTGAGAAGCGGGGATTGTGCTACAGCGTGAGCGCATCGCTGCAGACGCAACTAACGCGGGCACGAGTGCTGTGCTACGCCGGCACGACGGCCGAGCGGGCGCAAGAAACGCTGGACGTGACGTTTGCTGAACTCCTGCGACTGCGCGAAGGCGTCGAGCAAGCGGAACTCAACCGGCTGAAGGCGCGGATCAAAAGCGGACTGATCATGCAGCAGGAATCGACGTCGGCCCGCAGTGGGTCGATCGCCCGTGATTGGTACCACCTCGGGCGCGTGCGAACATTGGATGAGTTGGGCCGACAGGTCGATGAGCTCAGCGCTCACAGCATCAACGCGTACCTCGACGAGCATCCGCCGGCGGATTTCACATTTGCAACGCTCGGACCGCAGCCACTAGTGCTTCCCACGGCGGCATGAATTGCTGTTTGAACCAGACGCTAGCGCATGCCGGCTGATTTGATCAGCCGCGCGGCGCTAGCCGCAGAATTCGAGAATCAAAATCCCGAACGAGATCGATCGTGAAGTTTCGCAAAGCTACGCTGGATAACGGCCTGGAGATCGTCGCCGAGTGCAACGACGCGGCGCATTCGCTGGGCGTTGGTTTCTTTGTGCGAACCGGCGCGCGTGATGAAACCGACGAAGTCGCCGGCGTCAGCCATTTCCTTGAGCACATGGTGTTCAAAGGCACGCCACGCCGCACGGCAGAGGACGTGAACCGCGACTTCGATGAGATTGGCGCCCACTACAATGCCTTCACCAGCGAAGAGAGCACGGTGTATTACGCCTCGGTGCTCCCGGAATACCAGGAGCCGAGCATCGATCTGCTGGCCGACATTCTGCGTCCAAGTCTTCGCGGCGAAGACTTCGACATGGAGAAGAAGGTCATCCTGGAAGAGATCCAGATGTACGCCGACCAGCCGCCATTCGGCATGGACGACCACATCAAGGAGCTGCACTACGGCAAGCATCCGATGGCTCGCAGCGTCCTGGGGACCGTCGATACGGTCGGCGCGCTGCGCGTGGATCAGATGCGCGGGTATTTCGAGTCGCGCTATGCGCCGGGCAACATCTTCGTTGCGGCCGCGGGCAAAGTAGACTTCGACGAGTTGGTTCGTCAGGTTGAGAAGCGATGCGGCCAGTGGAAGCCGCATCCCGCGCCGCGCGAACTGCCGCCGCCGCGTTCGAACACCGCGTTTGAGCGCGTGACGCGCGAGGCTTCGACGCAGCAGTACATTTTGCAACTGGCCGATGGTCCGCCGAGCGAGGACGAAGACCGCTACGCGGCGAAGCTCATGGCGACCATCGTCGGCGACGACTCGGGCAGCCGGCTGTATTGGGAGCTCGTTGATCCGGGCTTGGTCGAAACGGCGAGCCTGGGGCATTACGAGTACCAGGGCCTCGGCATGCTCTTCACCTGGCTGAGCTGCCTGCCGGAGGACGCGGCGGAGAATTTCCAGCGCTTGCGCGAGGTTTATGCCAAGGCGGAAGCGGAAGGCTTTAGCGAGGAAGAACTGCGGCAGGCTCGCAGCAAGGTAAAGTCCCGCGTGGTCCTGGGCAGCGAAAAGCCGCGGAACCGCCTGTTCAACGTCGGCGGCAACTGGATGCAGCGGCGGGAATACCGCAGCGTGACGAACGACCTGGTGACGCTGGACGACGTGACGCTGGATCAGGTTCACGCCGTGCTCGCCAAATATCCCCTC
>JAICUM010000566.1 GCA_025935855.1 Pirellulales bacterium
CTTGACGTTTTTGGTAACGAGCTTGCGGAGCTCGTCGAACATCTCCTGCGCTTCGCGGCGGGATTTCGGTAGGCACATTGAGGAGTCGAAGCCGTCGGCGACATCGTCGTCGGTGACTTCGCGGATGCGGCGGATGTCGAGCTGCGGGCCGTACTCGGTGTCGCGGTAGGCGGCGCGGAGCTTGTAGAAGGCGCCGACGATCCACTCATCGCGGCAGGGTTTTGCCAGCGGGCCGTCGCCCCAGATGGGGAAGCTCACCTCGCGTTTGCTATCGCGGAACGTGACGCGGAAGAAGGGCTTGCCGTGCTTGGTGGTGTTCTCTTCCTTGGCGGCGAGCAGCGCGAAGAATTCGCCTTCCTGGCCGTTGGCGAGTTCGGAGAGGAGCACGGTGGCGGAGGGCATGGTTGTGATCAGATGAGGCTAAATTCGCGGCGACTCGTTTGAAAGCGACTTTAACATACCGCTGAGTTGATTGCGAATGGCTTCCATCACGGGGTCGCATTCGGCGTCGCGGTCGCGTTTGCTGGCGACGGGGATGGCTTCGCCGACTTGGACCACGGCGTGCAGTGGGCCATGGACGCGAACGTGGTCGGTGAAGTCTTCCTCGAAGCGTTCAACAGTTTCGAGGATGTGCTCGGGGATGTTTTTTTCGGATTGCCGCACGTAGTTCCGCGGGTAGTGCGACATCTGTTGGACGTAATAGCAGGCGGCGAGCTGCTTGCGGCATTCCTGGCGCTCCGCTTCGCTGAGGCTACCGTTGACGAGGCCGGGAACGATCGCGGCGCGAAGGTTTTTCACGCGGGCGACGACGCCTTCGGCGGGGTCGCGGATGTTCCAGCGATGTTCCAGCTTGGTCAGGACATCGGCAATCAGGTTATCGACTCGCTCGTAAAAGTCGCCGGTGCGAGCGGCGCCCAAGTATTCGATTTCCTTGAGCGACAGCAGGGCCTGGCCAATCTGGCGGAGCCGCTGGATGAGCGTTTTTCCCTGTTGCGAGTGCCAAGAGAAGTGGGACTCGATTTCCTCGAGGACCGGCGTGACCGAGGCTTCGAGATTGCCGCGGAAGAAGTAACGGATGGCCACGGGGTGGATGACGACGCCGCCGGCGCCGGGGATCTTTTCGCGGCGTTTGGCCGCGGTGCGGGCGATGAACGCGGGGCCGTCCATCATGGGCATGAGCTCGTCGTTGTGGCGCGAGATGGCGCCCTCGCCGAAGATGATGAGCGGGCGGTCGCCTTTCACGAGGATATCGACGCCGGTTTGGATCGCCTGGCGATCGACCCCTTCGCGGTACACGCTGAAAGCGCCGACGCGCCGGAGCATGAAGCATTCGAGCCAACTCTGCTTGAAGAGGTGCCAGGAGGCCATGGCGTGCATGTCGCACTTGGCGTAGCGGGAGAGCTCGACAAAGGTGAGCGGGTCGGAAAGGCGGCTGTGGTTGGGGGCGAGGATGGCGGCGTGGCCGGCCTCCAGGGATGCTTTCAGCCGCTGGGCGTTGCGGGTTTCGACGGAGTGGACGCCGTAGGTTTTCTTGATCCAGTGGGGGATGTAGAGGCGCAGCGCGGCAGGCCAGAACCGGGAGTAAACCGGCGGGATGAATTCGTAGGGTTCTTCGAGGACGACGTTTTGCATGAGCCCCTTTTTGATCGCTCCGGCTCCCTCCCCCCTGTGGGGAGGGCTGGGGAGGGGGACGAAGCTGGTACAAGCTTCATTCACCCCTCCCTAACCCTCCCCATCGAGGGGAGGGAAATCGTGGGGAGGGACTGAGACAAGTGCGCCGTAAACCTTGCCTGAGTGGCTTATGCCGATCTGCCGATCAAGATACCGCAGTTTTTGCGGTAGCGCACAGGGCCGTTTTATGGAACACGGCAGCCGGCCGCACGCGGTCGCCGATATGGTTAAAAGCCACCGGCTTTGCCGGTGGACGGCGTCAGCGTGGATCACTCCTGCATCGGGTGCACCGGCAGAGCCGGTGGCTTTCATTGAAACCGCTGAAGAAACAAATCCGGCCGCGGCGGGAGTCGGCGCCCAGCGACGCGGCGGCGTGGGGCGAGTCGTTCATTCGCTATTTGCGCACGGAGTGCCATCTGGCGGAGAACACGGTGGCGGCCTACGGGCGGGATTTGAAGCGGCTGTTCGCCTGGCTCGGCGGGCGGCGGCTGGTCGGGCTACGGGTGAGCGAGTTGGCCGGTTACCCGGCGTGGCTCGCGGAGCAGGGCCTGGCGCCGAAGAGCGTGACGCGGCACGTGGCGTCGCTGAAGGTGTTCTTCCGGTATTTGCAGCTCGAAGGGGTGATCGCGGACAACCAGGCGGAGCTTCTCGGCTCGCAGAAACTATGGCAGAAGGTGCCGCAGGTGCTTTCGGCGGCGCAGGTGGACCAGTTGCTCGCGGCGCCGCGGAAGGCGGATGGGCTGTGGCTTCGCGATCGAGCGATGCTGGAGCTTTTGTACGCAACCGGGTGCCGCGTGTCGGAACTATCGAACCTGCGGCTACGGGACGTACACTTGGCGGAGCGCTACGCGATGTGCCGCGGGAAGGGCGATAAACAGCGGATCGTGCCACTGGGCGTGCGGGCCGTGGAGGCGGTGGAGAAGTATCTGCGCGAGGAGCGCGGCCGGCTGGCTGGTAAGCGGTCGCCGGCGCCGGAGTGGGTGCTGCTTTCGACTCGCGGCGACCGGCTGCGGCGGGAGCGGATTTGGGAGCTGATCAAGCGGTACGCGGCGCGGGCCGGGGCGTCGCCGGAGATCAGCCCGCATTCGCTGCGGCATAGCTTCGCCACACATTTACTCGCCGGCGGAGCCGACCTGCGGCAGGTACAGGAGCTATTGGGCCACGCGAGCATTGCGACAACGCAGATCTACACGCACGTCGATCACACGCGGCTCAAGCGCGTGCATGAGGCGTTTCACCCACGGGCTTAGAAGAGAACGGGTGGCATGCCCACGGAGGTCCGCCGACGTGAGCATGTTGGCCCGCCATTCACATGCCCACGCAGACGTGGGCATGGCACGCCAACCGAGCGCTCCCCTACCGGGTCGCGGCTAAACAGGGGGTCACTGCTTTGCCCAGCGGCACGATGACTTCGCAAACATCGACATGGGTTTGATAGCGGACCATGACCGCGGCGCCGCCCGCCCGCTTGCCCGCGGTCAGGATGCCCCTGGCCGAAACTTCCGCCAGATCTCGATCATTCGTTTCGAATTGCGCCAAA
>JAICUM010000776.1 GCA_025935855.1 Pirellulales bacterium
AGGCGACGGCGGCGGTGTCGCTCGTGCCGCGGCCGATTCCTTGGTCGCAGTTGGAAGGACCGGCGGCGACGGCCTGGTATTGGCCCGAGGCGACCGCGGCGCTGCGGCATCATGCGGCGCATTTGCTCGTGGCGCTGGTGGACGAGGGCGGGCGGCCCATCGAGAAGGCGATGGCGCTGACGCGGCTGGTGACGGCGGTGGCGGCGGCTTCGCCGAGCGTCGGCGTATTTTGGGGGCCGGGACGGCTGGTGCACTCGCCGGAGGCGTTTATCGAGCAGGCAGTGCAGATGGGCGAGGGAAGCATGCCGCTGTTTCTGTGGGTCGATTTCCGGATCGAGGAATCAACTAGCGGTGGCGTGCGGCTGTTCACGACGGGGCTCGAGGCGCTCGGGGCGACGGAGCTGGAGGTTCGCGATTTTGGCGGAACGCCGCAGGAGCTGTTGGATTACGCGTACAACATCGCGCACTATCAGCTTGATCAGCGCAAGGTGATTCGGGACGGCGATACGATCGGGCTGACGGAGGAGGTGCAGGTGACGGCGCATCGGGCGACGTCGATGCTGGGCGGGGAGATGGAGGTTTTGCAGTTGGAGTTTGAGCGGTAACGTGCCTATGGATACCGAAGGCGCCATCCTGCGAATCGCCGCTGAAGCGCAAGAGGCTCTGAACAGTCTCTATGCACAAGATCAAGTTGTGGAGGGAAGCGCACTTGATCAAGCTGGGCTTCGCGATGGGCTGCAAATCGTCGAAGAATTCATTCGCTACGGTGAACTTGGCGTGGCATTTGATCATCTGCGTTACATGATTTCTGAAGCGGATTTACAGCTCTCTTCCGAGTCACTTGCTGACTTATCGAAAATAGAAAGAGAATTTGGACGGGGCCGGCGGTAAACGACTCGCCATGCATGGAATCGCTTGTACCCACTTCGGCCCCTCTCCCCAGCCCTCTCCTCCAGGGAGAGGGGGCCGGAAGAATCACTCGGGGTTCAATCGCCGAAAAGAGGAGCTTCGTCGGAGCGGGCCGCGGATATCGCTGCGGGTGATGAGGCTTCGACTTGTTTGGCGGCCGCGCCGTTCTTTTTGGCTTCGCCGTTCAGGGGGCCGCGGTAGAGGCGCTGGCGGAGCGGGTTGCGGCTGCTGGTGAGCGGGCCGTTCTTTTGTTCGCCGGCGATGGCGGCCATCATCATGTTGAGCTTGGCGTCGCAGTCGTCGGCGTAGTGGACCAGCAGGGCCTCCGGCGTCATTGGCGGCTTGGGGGCGCCCCACTCGGGCAGCCGCTGGTGCGAGATGATGATGTGCTCCAGGCGGAGGAGCTTTTCCTTGTCGATGGGGTTCTTTGCGGCGGCCTCCAGCAGGATGTCGCGGCCTTGGAGCATGTGGCCGATGAGGGCGCCTTCGGGCGAGTAGTCGGCGCCCGCGGGGGTGAGGGTGAGCTCGCGGAGCTTGCCGATGTCGTGCAGGACGCCGCCGACGATGACCAGGTCCTTGTCGAGCGGCGGCTGCATTTCGGGGCACGTGTCGGCGTATTTTTCGGCGAAGTAAACGCAGGTGTTTGTGACGCTCAGCACGTGCTCCAAAAAGCCGCCGGCGTAGGCATGGTGGTTGTGCGTGGCGGCGGGCATGCGAAGCAGCGTGTCGCGGTTGTCGTCGAGGATGGTGGCGACGAGCTTCGCGACCTTCTTGTCTTTGACGTTCTTGGTGACGAGCTTGCGGAGCTCGTCGAACATCTCCTGCGCTTCGCGGCGGGATTTCGGTAGGCACATTGAGGAGTCGAAGCCGTCGGCGACATCG
>JAICUM010000474.1 GCA_025935855.1 Pirellulales bacterium
CTCCTTCTCGAACCGCGAGATGAGGGGCAGGACCTCCTCGACCGGCGTCTTATAGTAGCCGCCGAGGCCGAAGCTGTTTTCCGAGCCGAGCATGATGAGTCCGCCGCCGAGATCGACGACGTATTGCTTGATGAGCTGCATCTGCCGCGGCGAGAGGGACGTGGCGGGCAAATCGGCGAGGACCACCGCGTCGAACGCGGCGATTTCCTCGAGCGTGCCCGGCAGGCCGTGCTCGCCGCGCACTTCCAGCTCGACATCCTGCTCGGCCAAGGCGCGGACGATGGGCCGCAGCTCCCGCGGCTTCTGGTGCAACGCGAGAATCCGCGGCCTGCCACGCACCGTGACCGTGCAGGGCGCCTGGTTGTTCACGACGAAGTGATCCTTCTCGGGCAACAGCTCCGAGGTCCAGACGCTGGAGCCGGGCGTGTTCATATCGACGTCGAAGTGGAACGACTGATGCTCGTCGGCCTTCAGCTCGACGTCCCGCTGCTGGACGGCGACGCCCTTGTGAATCAGCCGCAGCTTGCCCTTGATGGGCGCGTTGGCGGCGAGCTGGACGTTCATCCGCGCGACCTCGCCGTAGAACACTTCGCGCGACGAGGGCTCGATCGAAACGACGGCGGCTTCGGCGTCGCGCCGGCCCAAGAGCGGATAGCGGCGGACCTCAATGCCTTCCTCGGCGACCTGCCGGAGGGCGGCAGACAAGTCGGCTTCGGTTTCTTGGCCGTCGCTGATGAGGACGAATCGGCTGGCCTTGCCGGCCACGAACGAGGAGCGCGTCGCCAGCACGGCGTCGGCTAATTTCGTGGCACTGCGGAATTCATCGTCCGCGAGGCCGGTCTGCCATTTTTTCGCCGTGTCGCGCAGCGCCGCCGTCGATTCGAACTCACGCACGCCTTTCGCGACGGCGAACAGCGACCAGCTATCGCCGGGGCGGAGGCCTTTGATCCATAGATCGATCTGATCGAGGGCCGCGGGCACCTGGGCCAGCTCGACGGATTGCGAGACATCCATCAGAAACACGACGTGCAGCTGATCGCTGTCGCGGCCGATGAACGGCCGGCAGAGGGCCAAGACCAAAAATCCAATCGCCGCCAGGCGCAGGGCGAATGACGTCCAGTGCAGCAGCCGGGGGCGATCGACCAGGCTGTAGCGCATCGCGAGGGCGGCCAGCGCGATCGCGGCGAGCCAGACCAGCGGGCGGAGCGACACCAGCTCGATCATCGGGCTCAGCCCACCTTTCGCCGGTGGTAGAGGATCGACTCACCGGTGAGCAGCGCGATGGCCAGCGCGGTGAGCCAGTACGCCGGCGCCTTGCCGCGGCTGATCGGCTGGCGGCTGTCGGGCGCCGCGTCGCTGGCGAGCAGCGATTCTTGCTCCGAGAGCAGGCTCGTCGCGAGCTGCCAGTCGCCGGCGTCGTTTTGCAGCTCGCAGAAGCCGAGCCGATCGGGCAGCGCGAAGGACTTGCCGTGGATTTCTTGCGGCGGATTGTCGCCGATGAGGAGCTTGGACGCGGCCTCGTCGCTCGGCGTGAGCGTAGGCGCCATCTCCCCCGGACGATACGACGCGGCCAGCGGCGTTTCGCGGCCGACCAGGTGCGTGACCGACGAGTGGACGAGCACCGGAAACCAGGCGCTGAAGTAGAATTCCGCCGACACGGGATCGAGGTTCACGACGACGGCCGAGCGGCCTTCGCGGCGGGCGAGATAAATGAGCGGCAAGCCTGCATCATCGGCGACGAGCACTTGGGCGCCGGGCGGCGCCTTGAGCTGCCGGGCGCCGGCGAAGGGAATCGTCGCCGCGTCCAAGTGAGCGAGCGCGGGATGTTCCGGCTGCAGGACCTTCGGCGCTCCGACGGCAACTTCTTCGCCGAGTTCCGTCCACCAGGGCGACTCGCCGGCCGGCTGAAAAATGATCGCGCGCGAGGCTTCCGGCGATTTCGACTTCGCGATCACCACGTCGGCCTTGTCGTTCACGAGATGGAGCAGTCCCTCGCCGCCGCCGAACGCCTGCACGCTGTTCTCCAGGAAGAAGCGGCCGTCCGATTCGACGGACACGGGGATCGGCTTGGGCTTTCGCGCCGCGAGGTAGGCGACGTCGTCCGATGGCAGCGCGTCGCTGGCCGACAAGCGGGCGATCCACCGGCCCGGCGGGGCGTCGTCGAGGATGAAACTTTCAGGCGGGTTCACCCCCGGGGCGATCTTGAGCGGAATCACCTTGAACAGTTGCTCGGCGCCGTCGTCGTCCAGGTGGGCGATGTTCAGATCGCACTCGCGCGGCGCCGTCATCGACGAGGCGGTCTGAAAATACACGCCGAGGCGATTCTCGCCGCCGGGCAGATACGACATGTCGGCAGCCGCGAGGCCGATGTTCTCGGCGGCGCCGCCCACTTTGAACAGCTCGACGTTTTTGGGCAGCCGCGCGGCATCGAAGCTGCCGTCGCTGATGAAAAGCACCCGCCGCCGGCGCTGGAACTTGCTGCCGGCGTCTGCCAACTCGGCGAGGGCCGCGTCGCCGAGCGTTTGCGGCGCCGGCTCGATGGAATCGACCGCGTCCATCAGCTCTCGCGGATTGTCCGTCAGATGCGATTCGTAGGTGAGCGAGCGAGCGGCGGTCGCCACCGCGGCGCGCTGCGTGCCGTTGAGACCTTCGACAATCTCACGGGCAAGTTGCTTCGCCTCGTCCAAGCGGGTGGAACGGCCATCGCGCGCCGCCATCGAGGCGGTGTTGTCGATCACCAGCAGCAAATCCTGCCGCTCGTCCTTCCACTCCGGCTGGGCGAGCGCCAGGCTGATTCCCGCGGCGGCGAGCGCCATCAGCACGAGCGACATCACGTCACGCAGCCGCTGAAACAGGCTGCTGGATCGCTTCTCCTGGAAGATTTTTTCCCACAGGAAGTAGGCCGTGGTCGGCCGCCGCCGTGGGCGCACCTTGAGAAAGTAAATCGCCGCCAGCGGCAGGAGCACGGCCAGCGACCACAGCATCCCCGGCTGGAGGAAACTCATGCCACGAGGCCTCCGCGGCGGAGCAGATCCTGAATCACCGACTCAAACGGCGGCTCCGTCGAAGTCGAGGCCAGGCCGATTCCGGTCCGCGCGCAGCAATCGCGCAGCAATTGGTTCCACTCGGCGACGGCCTGCTCATAGCGGCGAGCCTCGCGAGGGGTGACCGTCACGCGCTTGCGGCTGGCCGTCTCGACGCACTCCAGCTCCAGGTCGCCCTTCCACTCGCAGCGTGTGTCGTTCTCGTCCTGCACCTGCAGGCAGAAGACTTCGTGATTGTGATACTGCAGGTAACGCAAGCCTTCCTCGAAGCCGTCGGGGAACAGGAAGTCCGAGATGACGACCACCAGCCCGCTGCGGCGGTGGCGGGCCTGACACACGCGGGAGCAGGCGGTGAACTGCGAGTCGCCGCCGAATGTTTTCGCTTCGTCGAGCGCCCGCAGGAACGCGAGCGTCTTGGCGCTGCCGCGGCAGACGTCCAGCAGCGAATCGAGCCGATCCGCCAAGCCATACACGGCCAGCTGGTCGAGGCTTCGCAGGGCAATGTAGCCGAGCGCCGCGGCGAGCTTGCGGGCGTACAGAAACTTCGATTCCATCGAGCGGCTGGAATCCACCAGCAGATAGACCGTGGCGTCTTCTTCCAGCTCGAACAGCTTGATCACCAACGTCTCGAACCGGGCGAAGACGCGCCAGTCGATGGCGCGGTAGTCGGCGCCGTAGTAATACTCCGAATAGTCGGCAAAGGTGATGCCCGTGCCGCGCTGCCGGGTCTTGCGGTCCGCCTGCAGCGAGCCGCCCAGCACCTTCCGCGCGAGCAGATACAGCGAATCAAGCCGGCGGATAAAGGCGGGGTCGGTAAGCATCGACAGCAGCAACAGGAGACGAAAAAGAAATCAAAAGAATTAAACAGGAGAAGCTATGAAAGCAGCCGACCTCAATCGTGATAGGATGCTGACGAGTGTGTTGAAGCATCGTCAGTTTCTTTCAACGAAGGAGGTCGGCCGTGAACTATTGTGGAATCGA
>JAICUM010000373.1 GCA_025935855.1 Pirellulales bacterium
ATCCAGCACATACGCCTGCGGAAACGCCGCCGTTGGGCAGGCGTCCAGGCACGCCGTGCAGCTCCCGCAATGATCCGCCACTCGCGTCGCGTCGTACCCCAGCGCCACATCCGTCAGCAACGCCGCCAAGAAAAAGTAACTCCCTGCCTGCCGGTTTAGCAGCAAGGTGTTCTTCCCAACCCAGCCCAGCCCGGCGAGTTGCGCGAACTCGCGCTCCAACAATGGCGCCGTATCCACCACCCCCCGCGTCGCCGCCCCCGGCGCCAACCCGCGCAAATAATCAGCCAATTCGTGCAGCCGCGCCCGAATCACGTCGTGATAATCCGCGCTCCCCCAGGCATATCGCGCAACCCGTCCCTCGCCAGATTTAACCGCCGCCCGCTCCGCCGTCCGGTACGGCATCCCGAGCATCAACAAGCTCCGCACGCCCTCCAGCACATGCCGCGGATGTGAGTAAGCCTCCTGCCGCTCCGCCAGGTAATGCATCTGCCCCGCATACCCACGCTCCAGCCACTCCCCCAGCCGCGCCGCCCCGCTCGCCGAAACCGCCGGACACGCCCCCACCAGCACAAAGCCCAACTCCCCCGCGCGCGTCTTCAGCAACTCGGTTAACTGCCTCGCCTCCATGGCTCCATGATATGCATTATGTCCTTGGACAGGGCGAAGAATGCCGCCTCTGCCGGTATACGCCGCGCAATCGGAAAAAACGGCAATTCGGCGGTCTCGGTTGCGGACTCCGCCTTCCTGATTACGCTGAAAGGTAGATCAGAACTCCTCCCACCGAGGCCCGCCATGAACCTCCGCCGCTCGCTGCTCCTCGCCGTTGTGCTTGCTCTCGCTTCGATCTTCGCCGGCAATGCTTCCGCCCAATGCGCCGGCGGCGGTCCTTTCTACGGCGGATACGGCTTCGGCGCCTGGGACGTCGGTCGCCTCTACGGCGTCCTGTCGCGCAACGTGCCATACTACGCCGCCTTCCCGCCGGTGTACTACAGCGTGCCGGTGCCGCGGACGTACGGCTACAGCCCGTTCGCCTACCCGCCGGGCGTGATGACTCCGGAAGTCGAATTCAGCCAGCCGGTCACGATCAACAATCCCTACTTCAAAGGCGAAAAGGTCGAACCCGCCAAGCTCCAGCGCAAATCCACCCCCGCCGACAAAACCACAAGCACCGCCCCGACGAAGGCCCCCCAACTAGTCCTAAACCCCTTCGTAAATCAGCAGCCGCTAGCACCTTTTGGTTTAGCCGCGACCCGCTAGGGGAGCGCGCGGGCAACGCATATCGCCGCATTGCCCTTTACGCGGTTCAGCAATCCGCTATCATCCGCCCGCTCGCGACTGCTCACGTAGCGCTGCGTGAACAGTCGCCCCTCATGGCAGAAAGGATGCTGCCGATGCGGCGCGCTACCGCTACAACCTCGCTCCTCGGGCTGATGCTCGCGCTGGTCGGTTGCAAAACGCAATCGACGCCGCTGAACAATCCGTTCCTCACGGCCGACCGCGTTCCCCCGCCGCAAACGCAAATCCCCGCGCCGGGAACCGCTCAGCCTTACTACGGCGGCCCGCTCCCCGGCGCGGCCGCGCCGTTCACGGCCGCTCCTCCGGCAACGACGATCGCCCCGACGCCCGCCTATCCCGCGAACACTCTGACGCCGACGCCCTACCCCGCCGGCCCCGCCTACCCGATGAGCGCGCCGGCGCCCACCACGCCGGCCGCTGCGCCCAGCGGTTGGAACACGCCGGCGCCGCAAGGCACGCCCGGCGGCACGGCCATCAACATCCCGAAAGATTCGCAGCAACTCCGCCTCGCCTCGACGCCGGTTTTCGCGCCCAACGCCGGCGCCCAGCAGCCCATCAAGCAGGCCGCCTACGACGAAGCGCCGCCCGCCGGCCAGCCGGGAGAGCAGCGGCTTCAAATCCGGGACGTGAAACCGGAGGAATACATGGCTCAGCCGGCCACGCCGTCCGTTGGAGTTCCCAACGTCAGCATGCCGACGCTTGCCACGCCTTCTCGCGACGGATTCCGACCGCAAGGTAGCCAGCCGCGAGCGGAAGCGACGACCGAATCGCCCGCCGACAAGGGCTTTCGCCCGCCGTCACTCGCCAGCGGCACGCCGGCCGGCGGCGCCGATTCCAACGAGCGCTACGGCGTCGGCCCCAGCCAGGAATGGCTCCGCGGTCAACTTGAATACTGGCCCACCACCGGCGAGTGGAGCATTCACTACATGCCAGACGGCGTGGTCGATCAGATCGGCGGCCGCATCCTAATCGACAACCCCCAGGTCCTCGGCAACCTCCCGCCGGGCGAGTTCGTCGTCGTCCAAGGCCAGGTCTTCGGCCGGCAGATCGACGACGCCTCGTACCGTCCCGCGTTCCGCGTCGCCGCCGTCCAGCGCCAACGCCAGTAATAAAATAAATAGTCCGGCCATCCTGGCCGGACGAGTTTTTCAAACACGCGCCGGCCAGGATGGCCGGGCTATCTGCCCAAAGGCTGGCCATGTGATACGATTCGGCATGGCGACCGACGAAGCTCAATCCGCACGCACCCTCGACCAATCGCGCGTGCCGCAAGGCCTGCTGCGAACGGTCCGCGTTGTGAGCGGCGACCGGCTCGCCCGCTGGTCGGCCTACCTGCCACGAATCGCGGCGCTGGAGCCGCAGATGCAGGCTCTTTCTGATCCCCAGCTGCGGAAGGAAAGCCTCGGCCTGCGGTACCGCGCCCGCAGCGGCGAACCGCTCGATCGGCTGTTGGTCGAAGCGTTCGCCCTGGTGCGGGAAGCGGGCCGCCGCAAGCTGGGCATGCGGCACTTCGACGTGCAGCTCCTGGGCGGCGCCGCGGTGCATCATCGCTCGATCGTCGAGATGCAAACTGGCGAAGGCAAGACGCTCACCGCCACGCTGCCGATGTACCTGGCCGCCCTGGAAGGCAAGGGCGCCCACCTGGCCACCGTGAACGACTACCTCGCCCGCCGCGACGCCGAGTGGATGGGCCCGCTGTACCAGGCCCTCGGCATGTCGGTCGGCATCATTCAAAGCCAGCAGCCGCAGGACGCCCGGCGGAAGGCCTACGCCTGCGACGTGACCTACGGCACGGCGAACGAAATGGGCTTTGATTTCCTTCGCGACCGGCTGCTCAAACGCAGTCTCGCCGGCGGACAGCAGGACATCTTCGGCCAGATGCTCGGCGTTACCGCCAACGGCACGAACGACGAACCCGTGCAGCGCGACCTGCACTTCATGCTGGTGGACGAGGCGGACAGCATTCTCATCGACGAAGCACGCACGCCGCTGATTATCAGCGCCTTGCCCGGCGAGGATGAGGAGGTCGCCGCCGAAGCCTACCGCTGGGCGGCGAAGGTCCGCGACCAATTCGTCGAGGACGATCACTACGAGTATGACCATGAAGAACGGACCGTCGAGCTGACGCTCGAGGGCCGGCAGTTGGTCCGCGGGCTGGAAAAGCCGTCGGCCATGGATCGCCTGCCGCTGTCCGAGATTTACGAATACGTGGAACGGGCAGTCAAAGTGAATCGCGAGATGTTCCTCAACCGCCAGTACGTGGTCCGCGACGGCGAGATCGTGATTGTCGATGAATTCACCGGCCGGCTGGCGGAAGGCCGAAAATGGCGGGCCGGCATTCACCAGGCCGTGGAAGCGCAGGAAGGCGTCGAGATCACATTCGCGACGAACCAGGCGGCCCGCATCACCGTGCAGGATTTGTTTTTGCGCTATGAGCGGCTTGGCGGGATGACGGGCACCGCATCGACCAGCGCCCGCGAGCTGCGCAAGATTTACACGGTCTACGTCGAGCCGGTGCCGACCAATAAGCCGCCGATTCGCCAGCAACTGCCGACGCTCATTTTCGGCACGGCCGACCAGAAATGGGACGCCGTCGTGAAGGACGCCGCTGAGCAGCTCGCCAAGGGGCGGCCGGTGCTCATCGGCACGCGGTCGATCGACAAGAGCGAACATCTTGCGGAGCTTTTGGCGGCGGCCGGCTGTCAGCCCACGGTGCTGAACGCCAAGCACATCGAGCGCGAAGCACAAATCGTCGGCGACGCCGGCCAGGCGGGCCGGCTGACCGTGGCCACGAACATGGCCGGCCGCGGCACGGACATCCGCCTCGGCGAAGGCGTGGCGGATCTGGGTGGATTGCACGTCATCTGCACGGAGCTGCATGAGGCCCAGCGCATCGACCGGCAGCTCATTGGCCGCTGCGGCCGGCAAGGCGACCCGGGCACGTACCGGCAGTTCCTGGCGCTCGACGATGAGATTCTGCTCGCCGGATTCGGACCGAAGAAGTCCGACAAGTTGAAAGAGCTTGGCGAAAAGAAGGCCGGCCCGCTATCGGGCTTTGAGCCGTTGTTCCGCAAGGCGCAGCGACGCGTCGAACGCCGTCATTTCCGCGATCGCAAGATCATGCTGTACCACGAAAAGGAACGGCAGAAAGTCCAGCGGCAAATGGGGCAGGATCCGTATCTCGACACGCCGGGCTAGAAAAAGTACCGGCGGCTTTTAGCCGCCGGGTGTGTCGATATGACACGGCGGCTGGAAGCCGCCGCTACGAATACGTGCGTGATCTCTAGAAATTAAGCGGCTTAAAACAGCTGGCCTTGGCGTGGCGGCTGCGGCGGCGCTTGTTCACGGGTGGGTTGTGATTCCTTCGCCGGGTACAAACTCCACCATTCGGTCGGCGTCGGCTGGAGCAGCTCTTCCAACGGCCGCCGCTCGCCGACTTCAGGATTCAACCAGCGGTCGTATTGCTCTTCGTTTGTCAGAATCACCGGCATGCGCGTGTGGCCAACCGATTGGACGGCGTCGTTCGGTTCGGTGGTCAGCAGCGTGCAGGTATCGATCGTCTGCCCATCGCCGTCCCGCCAGCGGTCCCACAGCGCCGCGAAGGCGAACAGCTTGTGGTCGGCCAGGTGAAAGTAGTGACCGCGCTCAAAGAATTCATCGGCCGGCATCAAGCATCGCCGCCGGCGAAATGAATCGCGGTAGGTCGGCTTAACGTCCACGTCCTC
>JAICUM010000156.1 GCA_025935855.1 Pirellulales bacterium
GACGCCCGTTTTGCCGGAGTCCATTTTCTCGAAGTCGCGGTGGACGATTTGGTTGTCGTCCTCAGGGCCCTTCTTCGGGTCGGGTTCCTTCCAGAAATCCTTGCCGTTCACGACGCCGTGGTTAAACCAGAGCGAGCGGTGGTGGGGATGGTCGGTCGCCTCGCCCGGCAGCGCGGGCCCCATCGGGTATTGCCGCGTCATTTTTTGCCCGCCAGGGCCGACAATGGGCCAGATGATCGGCTGGTGGCCGTTTTTGGTCCAGTACTCGGCGAAGGGCTTGCCGTCG
Source organism: Pirellulales bacterium (assembly GCA_025935855.1). GTDB lineage: Bacteria > Planctomycetota > Planctomycetia > Pirellulales > Lacipirellulaceae > Lacipirellula. The sequence goes on from JAICUM010000156.1 coordinate 287, forward strand.
ATGGTGATCGCGGCGCCGTGTTCGGATTTCTCGACGCGGACTTCGGCGCCGCAATGGGATGCGACCGTCAGAAGCAATAGGAGGGCGGCCGGAATGAAGGCGATTCGGGCTGGTTGGAGCATTGAAACGTAGTTCCCTGCCTGGCGCGTGACATCGAGGTAGTCGTGGCTATCGCCGACCAATGCGGATATCGTCCGCTCGCTTTAAACGAATGTCAAATTGCCACGGGTCGTTTGCGGTAAGCAGGCGCTTGAGTGCGGCTTTCGAGACGAATTCGGGCTTTGAGGCCGAGCTCGGCGAGGGTCACAGGTGAGGACCGTGCCGACGCAGATAAACCATCGCTCGGGGCGATGGGTCAAATCGGATGCGCGTTGTCTGTTTTCAATGCAAGCATCACTTCGTTCGCCTGCTGAAGCGCATTGATTGAGCGCAGAACTGGGGACGGCACATTGTTTGCAATCGCCCCGTCGCGAGTCGTCGAATACGCCTGTCTTTTCTGTCAGTTTTCTTGAAACGCAAAACGGCGATGAAGCTCTTTGACGGTACTCTCGCCGCACGACTTTTTGTCGGGCTTGGCTGCGCGTTGATCTCGCTCATCGCTTGGTCCGCCGAGGCCCCGCCGTTTCGCAATACGGAGGAAGCTGAGGACGGCCAGTGGCTCATGCCGGCGAAGGATTATGCCAACACGCGGTTCAGCGGGCTGAAAGAAATCACCGCCGATAACGTGAAGAACCTCGAGGTTGCGTGGACCTTTTCCAGCGGCGTGAACCGCGGACAGGAGGCGGCGCCGCTGGTGGTGGGCGACACGATGTACGTGGTAACGCCCTATCCGAACATTTTATACGCGCTGGATCTAAACAAGAGCGGCGCCGTGAAATGGAAGTATGAGCCGAAGCCCGCCGCGGCCGCGCAGGGCGTGGCCTGCTGCGACGTGGTTTGCCGGGGCGCCGTGTACAGCAACAACCGCGTGTTCTTCAACACGCTCGACGGCAATGTCTGCGCGGTGAACACCAAGGATGGCAAGGAAGCGTGGAAAACGAAGATCGGCGACATCAACATCGGCGAAACCATCACGATGGCGCCGGTGGTCATCAACGGCAAAGTCATCTCGGGCAACAGCGGCGGCGAGTTCGGCGTTCGCGGCTGGATTCAGGCGCTGAACGTTGACGACGGGAAAGTGGCGTGGAAGGCTTACAACACGGGGCCGGACAGCGAGTGCCTGATCGACGAGAACTTCAAACCGTTTTATCCGCAGGATAAGGGCAAAGACCTCGGCGTTACGACTTGGCCGCCGGATAAGTGGAAGATCGGAGGCGGCAATGTTTGGGGATGGATTTCGTACGACCCCGAATTGAAGCTGCTTTATCACGGCACTGGGAACCCAGGCGTGTGGAACGCCGATTTGCGGCCCGGCGACAACAAGTGGACCTGCGGCATCTTTGCTCGCGACCCCGACACCGGGCATGCTCGCTGGTATTACCAGTGGAGCCCGCATGATTTGTTCGATCACGACGGGGTTAACGAGAGCATTCTGGTTGACCTGGAGATCGACGGCAAGCCGCGGCAGGTGCTGTTGCACCCCGAGCGCAACGGCTACCTGTATGTGATGGATCGCAAGACCGGCGAAGTGTTGTCGGCGACGCCGTTCATTCGCATCACGGCGAGCAAAGGCGTCGATCTGAAAAGCGGCCAGCTCATCCCGAACGAAGAGAAGGAGCCGCACACCGGGAAAGTGATTCGCGACGTCACGCCGATCTCGCCGGGGGCGAAGGATTGGCAGCCGTCGGCGTTTTCGCCGCGCACCAAGCTGATGTACTTCCCCAACCAGACGATGTCGATGGACTACGAGGGGACCGAGGCGAGCTACATCGTCGGCACGCCGTTCGTGGGCGTGAACGAGAAGATGTACGCCGACCCGGTGGACCCTGGAGATGGCAGCCGCGGGGCGTTTACCGCTTGGGACCCGGTGGCGAAGAAGCGCGTGTGGCGGATCAAGGAATCATTTCCGGTGTGGTCGGGGGCGATGGTCACGGCCGGCGACGTCGTGTTCTACGGCACGATGGAAGGCTGGTTCAAAGCCATCAACGCCAAGACGGCCGAGGAGCTTTGGAAGTTCAAAACGGGGTCCGGCATCATCGGCCAACCGGTGACTTACAAAGGGCCTGACGGCAAGCAGTACGTCGCCATCCTTTCGGGGGTCGGCGGCTGGGCGGGGGCGGTCGTTGCCGGCGGGCTGGACCCGAATGACGGCACGGCGGCGCTGGGCTTTGCCAACGCCATGAAGGATTTGCCGAACGTGACGACCAAAGGCGGCACGCTGTACGTGTTCAAATTAAGAGATGGCGGCGAGAAGAAATGAGTCGCAGTGGGCAAACAATGTGTGTGTGCGCTGTCATCGCGATGCTTCTGCAGCCGCGGTTCGCGGCGTCTGCCGAGCCCGGAACGGATGATCATCCGGTGACGTGCGGCGCCGTGACGACGGTGAAAACGCCGAGCGTCGCGTCGGCGACGCTTGAAAACGGCAAACGTCGCGTGCTGAAGATCGCCGCCGATCCGAACAATTTGCCGTTCACCAACAGCAAGCTGGAAGGGTTTGAAAACAAAGTGGCCGCCATTCTCGCGCGCGAGATGAACGCCGACTTGCAGTACGAGTGGCATGCCCAGCGTCGCGGCTTTTTCCGTGAGACGATCACGCAGGGCGACTGCGATTTGGCGCTCGGGGCGCCGCAGGGCTTCGAGCGAGCCTTGCCGACGCGGCCTTACTACCGCTCGACGTATGTCTTCGTGACGCGGAAAGATCGCAACCTGAAGCTCGCGTCGCTCGACGATCCACGATTGCGACAACTCAAGGTCGGCGTGCAAGTCATCGGCGATGATGGCGTGAACACACCCCCGGCCCATGCGTTGGCGGCCCGCGGCATTATCGACAACGTCGCCGGCTACTCGGTGTACGGCGATTACTCGAAGCCCAATCCGACGGCCGGGATTATCGAGGCAGTGGCGAACGGGGACATCGACGTTGGGTTCGCGTGGGGGCCGCTGGCCGGCTACTTTGCGCCGAAGCAATCCGTTCCGCTGGAACTCACGCCTGTTACGCCGGCAAAGGACGAGCGTTCGCACATGCAGTTCACGTTCGACATCGGCGTCGGGGTGCGCAAGGGGAATACAAAGCTTCGCGACGAAGTAAGCGCGGTCCTGGCGCGCTGCCAGGACGAGATTAACGGCGTCCTCGATGAATACCATGTGCCGCGGTCGCCATTGGACGAGCGTGTGAAGACGGCGTCGAAATGACAGAAATAGCCGAAGGCACACTTGCCTCCGGGACCTCCCAGACCGTCGACCGTGAGCACACGGCGCCCGCGGTCCGGCTTGTACGATGCTCCTGATAAATGGCGATCAAACAGCGAAAACTTGAGCTTGGGGTGCTTGTCGCCTCGCTTGCGTTGGTAACGTCCTGCAAGCGTGAAGATCGCCCATTCCAGACAAGCGCTCCGTCGGCGGAGGCGATTCAATTCACGCGGATGACAGACTTTCGCGCCGGCGGGCCCAGCATCAGCGGGAATCAGCCCAGCCCGGCGATGTCGGCCGACGAAACGCCGGAGGAAAAGGAGTTTGAAGAGAACGCGTACATGGTGGGCGAGGGAAAGCGGCTCTTCTCGGCGTTCAACTGCGTCGGATGCCATGCTCACGGCGGCGGCGGGATGGGGCCGGCGCTGATCGATGATCAGTGGATTTACGGTCACGAGCCGGCACAGATCTTTTGCACGATCATCGAAGGCCGGCCCAACGGCATGCCCTCGTTTGGAGGGAAGATTCCGAGCTTTCAAGTTTGGCAGTTGGCCTCGTACGTGCGGAGCCTCGGCGGACTCGTGCCGGGCGATGCAGCGCCGGGCCGCGATGACGACATGCACGGCGGCCCGCCGGAGAACTCGGCGCCGAATCAGAAGCCCAACGACTCGTCGCTGCCTAAGTCCGCGGAGATGCCGAAATGATCGCGGCGGCCACTGCACGTTGGGCGACGCTGGCTGATAACGATTTCGGCGTTACCAGTGGCGAGTGGGTGCGCGGGACGAAATCGGTCCTTGACCCCGCTGGGCCGCAGTCGGGGCGCATCCATCAGCTTTTTCTTGATTACTTTTGGCTTTCAGTCGTCGTCTATGTGCTGGTCGTGTTGTTTGTGATCTTCGCGGTCATCTTGCGTCGGCGGCGTGCGCGGTGGACGGGGCCAATTCTGGCGGAACCGGCGCCAAGCCGCGAAAAACTTCGTGGCTGGCTCGTGGGGTTGGCAACGCTCGCAACTACCATCGCGCTGTTCTTCCTGTTGGCCGGCGATCACGCCGCGGGCCGGGCCATTCGTTCGCTTTCGACCGACAATGCGTTGAAGATTCGCGTCACCGGCCATCAATGGTGGTGGGAGTTTCGCTTTGAAGACGAGGCGCCGAGCAAGATCTTTACTACGGCTAACGAGATTCACATTCCCGTTGGCCGCACGATTGAAGTGGAGCTCCACTCGCCGGACGTGATCCACAGCTTTTGGGTTCCTAACCTGCACGGCAAGCGCGACATGATCCCCGGCCATCCCACGCGCATCGCGTTTCGCGCAGACAAGGCGAGCGAATACTGGGGCCAGTGCGCCGAGTTTTGCGGCTACGAGCACGCGAAGATGCGGTTTCGCGTGGTGGCCGAGCCGGAGGAAAAGTTCAACGCGTGGAAGGCGGCGCAGCTGCAAAGCTCGGTACAGCCGGCGACCGACAGTCAGAAGAAGGGGCAGTACGTCTTTCTGCACACAACGTGCGTGATGTGCCACACGATTCAAGGCACGACCGCCGGAGCGATGATGGGGCCGGACCTGACGCACCTAGCCAGTCGCAAGACGATTGCCGCCGGGTCACTGCCGAACAAGCGCGGCCATCTGGCCGGCTGGATTAGCAATCCGCAAACGATCAAGCCGGGAGTGCGCATGCCGGCGAATTCGCTGCCGCCGGATCAGTTGCAGGCGCTGTTGGATTACTTGGAGATTCTGAAGTGAAGGATGCCATTACGAACCGGGGGCTAGCGCCCCGCGGCTGATCAGATTAGCCGGCACGCGCTAGCGTCCGGTTAAGTGCAGTAAGTTTTTGAAGCAATTCTGACAAAGCATGCCCTACCCGCTCGATGTTCCCGCCGCGGAAAGCTCCGACCCGGTTTGGAGTGAGGCCAATCTGCGCGAGCACATCCTGCTGGAGCAAACGTGGCGGCGACCGCCGGGCATCTATGGCTGGCTCACGGCCACGAATCACAAGGACATCGGCCTGCGGTTCATCGTCACGGCGTTCATCGTCTTCCTGATGGCCGGCGTTCTCGCCTTCATCATGCGGCTGCAACTGGCCGTGCCCGAGAATACGCTCGTCGGGCCGGATCTCTACAACGAGCTGTTCACGGTACACGGCACGGCGATGATGTTTCTGTTCGCGGTGCCGGTGATGGAGGGCATGGGTCTGTACCTCGTGCCGCTCATGGTCGGCACGCGCAACGTCTCCTTCCCCCGGCTGCTGAACTATTCGTACTACATTTATCTCGGGTCGGTGTTGCTGCTGTTCGTCGGCTTCTTTCTGAATGTCGGCCCCGATGTGGGCTGGTTCGCCTACACGCCGCTGTCGGGGCCTGAATACTCGTCCGGAAAACGCGTCGATCTTTGGTCGCAAGTAGTGACGCTCGCCGAAATCAGCAGCCTGGCCGGAGCGGTTGAAATCGTCACGACGGTCTTCAAGCAGCGGGCGCCGGGCATGTCGCTGAACCGCATTCCGCTATTCGTGTGGTCGCAGCTTGTGACGGCGTTCATGATCATCTTCGCCATGCCGGCGGTGATGCTCTGCAGCAACATGCTCTCGACCGACCGGCTGGCGCACATCAACACGCAGTTCTACAACCCGGCCGAAGGGGGCGATCCGCTGCTCTGGCAGCACCTGTTCTGGTTCTTCGCCCATCCGGAGGTATACATCATATTTATTCCGGCGACGGGCTTCATTTCGACGATCGTCGAGACCTTTGCCGGCCGGCGGGCGTTCGGCTACACGCTGCTGGTGCTCTCGATGGTCGCCACGTCGTTCATCGGCTTCGGCGTGTGGGTACACCACATGTTCGCCACGCCGTTGCCGCAGTTGGGACAGGGATTGTTCACAGCCTCAAGCCTGATGATCACGATTCCCAACGGCATTCAGTTCTTTTGCTGGATTGCCACCATGTGGGGCGGGCGGTTGAAGCTGACGCTGCCGTTCGCCTGGGTGTTGTCGTTCTTTTTGATCTTCACGATCGGCGGGCTGACGGGCGTGATGCTCGCGTCGATGAGCATCGACCAGCAGGTACACGACACATACTTCGTGGTCGCCCACTTGCACTATGTGCTGATTGGCGGCGCCATCTTCCCGCTGTTTGGCGCTTTCTACTACTGGTTCCCTAAGTGGACGGGCCGGATGCTCGGCGCCAAGCTGGGTTGGGTGAACCTGGCGCTCATGTTCATCGGATTCAATCTCACGTTCTTCCCGATGCACACGCTGGGGCTGTTGGGAATGCCGCGGCGGATTTACACGTATTTTCGGGAGTCCGGGTGGGCGGAGCGCAACTTTGCCGCCACGGTGGGGGCCGGAGTCCTGGGCCTGAGCGTGCTGATGTTTCTTGTGAATGTGCTGATCAGCCGACGCAGCGGCCTGCTAGCCGGATCGAATCCGTGGGGCGCGTCAACGCTCGAATGGGCGACGTCTTCGCCGCCGCCTAGTTACAACTTCCTCCACCCGCCAATGGTTCGCAGCGGCCATCCGCTGTGGTTCGATCCGCCGGACACGCCGGTGGTGACAGGCCTGGCACTGGAACATCGCGAAGTGCTCGTCACGACGACGCACGACGCGAAGCCGCATCATCGCTATCACATGGCGTCCGAGGCGTGGGAAACAGTGGCGCTGGCGGTCGTCACCATCGTGATGATCGTGAGCGTCGTGTTTCACTCCTTGGCGATTCCTGTCGGCCTGCCGCTGATTTTGCTGGTGCTGGCGATTTGGTTCTGGCCAACGAAGGAGACCAAACCGCTCAAGGACCCCAACCGCCTGCGAACTGTGCCTGCAACCGTTCCGATGATCCCCGACCCTGCTTGAGCCATGCGTCCACGCCCCGCCCTTGACGTCGCCGACTTGCCGGCCACCGCGTTTGATTCACAGGCGCCGGTGTGGTGGGGCAACACGCTGCTGATGGTCATTGAAACGGTCACGGTCGTCTTGCTGGTGGTGACCTACTACTACTTGATCCAGGATTTCAACGTCTGGCCGCCGATCAGCGGCGAACAGCCGACGCCGCGTTACGAGCCGCTGCCGGATTTGCACGCTTCGACGTTGTTCGTCGGCCTGATCGCCGTGGCGACCTTGCCGATGATTTGGGCCGACCGGGCGTGCCGAAAGCTACGCACGGCGCCGACCGTCATTGGGCTACTTCTGGCTCTGGCCGCCGGCATCGGGGCAATCGTATTTCGCATCTACGAGTTCAAGGCCCTGCATTTCTGGTACGACGAGAATGCCTACGCCTCGATCGTGTGGACGCTGCTGTTCATGCACTTGCTGTATGTGATTCTCGAGGTGGCCGAGGCGGGCATCGACATTGTATGGATCCTCGTGCATGGCCTGGACGAAAAGATCGCCGTCGATGTGACGATGGCGACCGCGTACTGGTACTGGATGGTGGCAATGGCCCTCATCGTGTACTTCGTCGTTTACTGGTCGCCGCGGGTGTTGTAGGAGGGCCGGCCATGCACACGATCAAGGTCGAGCAGCCGGAACATGAGTCGACGTGGTCGATTACCGGCGCGTTGTGGCTTGGCTTCGCGCTCGGACCCATCGCCTGGATCATCCACCTGCAAACCGTTTACGCGGCGTCCGAGCAGGTTTGCCAGGGGGACGCCAGCCGGGCGACGCTGCACGTTGTTTCGGGGCTCTGCCTGGCGGCGGCGATTCTCGGCGGGCTGATTGCTGGTTGGGAATTTTTCCGCGGCGGGGACGAACCGCCGGATGAACGTGCGGTTGGCCTGGAAGCCCGCCGGCGATTTTTGTCGGTCGAAGGGCTGCTGACGAGCGCGCTGTTCGTCGTGGTGATCATCGCACAATGGACCGTCGTGGCTTCGTTGCCGCCGTGCCCGCCGTGAATGGTTGTTTATGCGTTGGCTTGCTTCCATTTTCGTAATTCTCTCGCTATGCATGGCGCCGGCGGAGTCGGCATACGCGCATGCCGGACATGAGGAGCTTCCGGCCGGACCATACTCAAGTTCGGCTCATCGGAAATTAATTAGCGGCCCGCGGAATTGGAGCGAGCTGGCTCGGGCGTGGGAGTTTGATCCGTGGGTCGTGTTTCCGTTGGCGATCTCGGCATGTCTTTATGCCCAGGGCCTGAGCCGCATGTGGCGCGACGCCGGCGCTGGTCACGGCGTTCGCCGCTGGGAGGCCGCGGCTTTCTGGATCGGCTGGCTGACGCTGGTTACGGCGCTCATTTCGCCGCTGCACCGCTGGGGCGGCATGCTGTTCTCGGCGCACATGACGCAGCACGAACTGCTCATGCTCGTGGCGGCGCCGCTGTTGGTGCTTGGCAAGCCGCTGGTGGCGATGCTTAAAGGCCTGCCAGCCGGGTGGGCCCGCCGCTTGGTTAAGTGGACGAGCGCCGCGTGGTGGCGCCGCGTGTGGCATGCGCTCATCAACCCGTTGGTCGCCTGGCTTGTTCATGCGATCGTCCTGTGGGCGTGGCATATTCCCGCGCTCTTTCAAGCGACGCTTCGCAGCGACCTGGTCCATGCGCTGCAGCATTTGAGCTTCGTCCTGTCCGCGCTGCTCTTCTGGTGGGCAGTGATTCAGGGACCGCATCGCGCGGTGAACTTCGGCGCGGCCGTGCTCTACATGTTCACCACCGCGCTGCACAGCGGGTTTCTCGGAGCGCTCATCACCTTCGCCACGACGCCCTGGTACCCGGCGTATGCCGACAAGGCGCCGGCCTGGGGACTGACGGCGCTGGAGGACCAGCAAATCGGCGGCGCGATTATGTGGATCCCCGCCTGCACGGTGTACATCGTCGCCGGGCTGGCGATGGTCGTCGGTTGGTTGCGGTCCTCCGAGGAGCGCGTGCGGCGGTGGGAAACCACGCAGCTTCCTCAATCACTCACGGTGAACGCATCGCCATGAAATTCCTCGGCAGCACATTCGCCGTGATTGCCGGAGCCGTCTTACTCACGAGCGGCTGCCAGGAAGGATCGCGCTTAGGCCGCCCGCGGGAGGACGAGACGGCTCGCCGGGGCCGCGAGACGATCGCCCACTGTGGCTGCGGCTCGTGCCACACCATTCCCGGCATTCGCGGGGC
>JAICUM010000810.1 GCA_025935855.1 Pirellulales bacterium
GCACGGGCAAACGGCCGGCGCGCAGTCTCTCATCGGGCGTCCGTGCCGCCGGCAGCCTGCTGCCACTGGCGACAATCCATTGAAATGTGTTGTTTACGCTTACCGTGACTAGGTTTACGCTGACGGGCGAGAGAAAGGCTTGGCTGGCGGGGTGGGTCAATTGCCAGCTTCGGGGATGTGCTTTCTTATACTTCGGCCGGATGGGTCAACTACCTGTATCGTTGCTGCCCCCAAAAACAGGCAGGACCGTTCGACTTTCCGACGCTGTTTCGTCTGCTTGTGGTTCTTCTGGTTCATTTTCGCTGTCGTCTGCTCGCTCGCGATTCAGTTCGGCCGCCTCCGCAGCTTGCCGCTCAAGCTCTCGCACCCGCTCTTCCATTTCTTTGCCGGGCTTGAAGGTCACCACGTACTTCTCCGGTACGTAAACCTTGTCGCCGGTGCGCGGGTTGCGGGCCTTGCGTGCGGCACGCTTCTTGACTTCAAATACGCCAAAGTTCCTCAACTCGATCCGCTTTTCCTCCACCAATGTCTCCACGATGGCGTCAAACGTCTTCTGAACGATTTCCTTCGTCTTGAGTTGCGTTAGCCCGATTTCTTCCGAGATGGTTTTGACGATTTCTTTCTTGGTCACGAGTCGGCTCTCCGTGTGATAAAGGAGGGCTTTTGGGCCCGCCCTCAAGCGTCAGTTCACGCTCCAAGTGTAAATGGCACAAAGACTAGAGTCAAGCTCGCCAGACGCCTGGCCGGCCTCGGCACACGCTGAGGCGTGACGAACGTGGCGCTCTCGTCTGAATGCAGTTTAGCCGCTTTAAAGTTTAGTTTTCAAAGAACTTAGGGCGTTTTTGAACCGCAAAACCACGCCTTTGCCAAAAAACAACCTTTTTGGGTGGCATAAAGCGTGTCGATTGCCCCGACGCCACTCCTATTTCTTCCAACGGTGCCCACGGCGCGGTTGGCCGACAGGCTGAAACTTCAGTCTGACAGGCACCATAATCGGCCGGATGACCGGCAAACTCCAATCGAATCGGAAAAATCGTCAGAAAAGGCGGAGGTGCTGCCGGCGATCCTCTTGTACAATGCAGCCAAAAGATACGGGAATTCGAATTATGACCACCAACGCCATTGTCCATCCTAACGAACCGACTTCCAACGAGCTCCGCCGCCGCTTGAGCGAAGTTGAGCCGAAAAGCCTGCGAACATTTACTTCGAGCCTGGCGGTGCTGGCGGAGAGCTCCGGCTGCTATCACTGGACGCCCGAGGGCCGCCGCCTGGCCGACTTTACCTCCGGCGTGTTGGTGATGAACCTGGGGCATAACCCAACGCGGTGGTGGCAGCGCGTCTTGCAGAACCTGGGGCTTCACGGCTTTGCCGGTTGCGGCGAGTTTTGTCAGGCCGTCACCCTCAATGCATATAACAGCGTAACCGAGATCGAGGTGAAGGCGAGCGAACGGCTTCTGCGCTGCCTGCGAAGCCAGCCGGGTGGTGCGCGTTGCGAGCAAGTCCTTTGGGCCGCCAGCGGTAGTGAGGCGATTCAAAAGGCGCTTTGGGCTTCGCTCGACCGCCGGCCTGACGAAAACATGATTCTTTCGACGCGCCA
>JAICUM010000707.1 GCA_025935855.1 Pirellulales bacterium
ATGGCGCTGGCGGGCGTGCTTGTCATCGCCGCGTGGCTGGCTTGGCCTCAGGCGCCGCCGCAAGTTCCAGACGAGGTCGCGCAGATGGGCGGCGCTGATCAGGTTTCACAGGGCGTTGAGATTGGCGAAGAGAAGGCGGCGCCCAAGGCGGGCGAGACGGAAGTAGAAAAGAACGGCGAGGAGAACGCGGCCGCGCCGGCGGAGAGCGAGGCGCCGCCGTTTAACGCGGAAGCCGCGAAGGCGACGCCCGCCACTCCTGCGTCGAGCGCTGCGGCGGCCGGAGCGAGTGAGCAAACCGCGAACGCGACGCCGCCGGCCAATCCGCCGCAGCCCGGTAATGCAGCGACGCCGACTCCGCCGCCGGCGGTCGTGGATCAGGCCGTTGCGACCGCGGCTGCGACAACGCCGGCAACCGGTTCGTCGCCGGCGACAGGGCCGCCTGCCGAAGCTCCGCTTGCTGAAGTGCCGCCTGCCGCGGCGCCGGCGGAGGGGCCGGAGATGCAAGCGCCGGGCGGAGCGGCGACTCAAGCCAACGCGCCGCCGGCGGCGAATGTTCCTACTCCGAATACGGCGCCCCCGGTTCCCGCGCCCGCGTTTGAAGCGGGCGCGGCGGCGGCCACCACGGCGGCGACGACGCCGAGCCCGGTTGTTCCGGCGCCGGCCACTCCGCCGGGGACGACTCCCAGTCCGGTCGAGCCAGGCGCTGCCGCGGCGACAGCGGCCACGGCAGCGGCGGCGAAGCCCACGCCAGTCGGCTCGTACATCGGCATTGGCGACTTGCTGCTGGCGCTGGACCAGAACGCGAAGAACTGGATTCGCGTGCCGCAGCACACGCAGCTGTTCGGCGGCGAGCAGTTGTTGGCATTGCCGACGTTCCGCACGCATTTGGGCTTGGGGGACGCGAACCTGATGCTGAACAACGGAGCGGAGGTGGATGTCATTCCGCCGGCGAAGGTATCTGGCCAGCCGCGGGCGGAGTTCGGCGTTCGCATTCCGTATGGGCAGGTGATTATCAATTCGGGGCTGAACGGCAACCGGGTCGAGCTCTCGCTCGTGGATGAGGACCGGGTGGTGCAGCTCGATCCGTCGTCGAGCCTGGCGGTGGACGTCCAGCGTGTGTTTGAGCCGGGGCAGACCGGCAAGCGCGGCCCGGCGCCGGCGATCGTCACGTGGTTCCTGACCAGCGGCAAGGCGGCGTGGGGCGCGGGGAAGACGGCCCAGGCGCCGGCGACGTGGACCACCGTGCATGGCGAGGAGAACTCGCCGGCGGCCATCGAAAAGCTGCCGGACTGGGTGCAGCGCGAAACGGTGACCGACATCGAGCGCCGGGCGCGCGAGCGGCTGGCCGATGCGATCGTTCCGGGGCAGGCGGCGGAGAAAGCGATCCTGGAGATCAGCGATCCGAGCGCCCGGCGGCGGACCGAGGACCGCACGCTTGCCGCGTACAGCGGGGCGTATGTCGGGCAGTACGACGCGCTGGTGCGGCTTTTGGCCGACGTGAATCAGCGGCCGTTCTGGAAGGATGAGATTGCGGCGTTGCGGATGGCGATTGCCCGCGATCCGTCGGCCGTCGCGGGAATTCAGAAGGCGTTCGCGTTGGAGCGCGGCGAGCAGACGGCCAACGACCTGATGGAAATGCTGCTGGGCTTCGACCGCGCGGCGATCGGCACGACCAAGGACGAGGTGAAAGAGGGCGCCCTACTGCGGCTGCTGCGGTGGATGGAGAGCGACGACCTTACGACCCGCGTGCTGGCCGCATACAACGTGAATGAAATCACCGGGACCTACCAGCTCGGCAATTACCGGCCGGAGCATCCGAAGGATAAGCGGGATATCGAGATGCGGCATTACTTCACGCGGCTGGAGAACGGCGAGCTGATGCCGAAGAACCCGGCGCCGTAACAGGCGACAAGATTTTTTGCCGCGAATCGCGCGAATTTGCGCGAATCAAAACACAAAAGACCTTGAACAGGAGGAAACAGCCGCAACAGAGAATTCTAAATCCAACAAGGTTTTCTTCTCTCTGTTCCCTCCGTTACCTCCCATGAAAGTTTTTCCGTCAAGGTCTGTAAGTCATGCGGCTTGTGGTACTTGACCAACCTCCCATTCGCACTAGCGCCGAGCGCTGCACACTAAGCTGGTCCTGCCAAGCCAAGACGCCCATTCTCCTGTGCGGGC
>JAICUM010000597.1 GCA_025935855.1 Pirellulales bacterium
CTCGTTGCCGACGATCCATACGTGCGACCAATCGCCGAGCACGCCGGTGACGCCCAGGACGTTGCCGGGCCAGCCGGCGCGGTCGGGGTTATCCGGCGCGGGGACGGTTTGGTCCCACTTGTAATCGACGCGGGTGATGATCGCCGCGTCGTGCTGCGTGGCGACGGTTTGATAGAGGTTCGAGAAGAACCAGGCCTGCCACCACGGGTCGGAGTGGGTGAGGATCGTTTCGGTGGACCAGCCGCCGTCGGGGCCGGGGCCGACCTGCGTGCCGTTATTGTTGTAGTCCCACCAGTGGACGCCGTAGAGTTTTTCGCCGTTGGCGTGGGATCGGGCGGGGGACAGGAGTTGCAGCATAGCCGCGATGGCGAGGACGAGGGGCGTGCGAAGTCGCGATGCTGGACGTTCGATGATGCCTGCTAATTGAGATTTCGAGATGCGCTGGTGCGTCGCCATGAGGCGAGTATAGTCAGCGGCTCTGCGAACTGACAGTCAAACGGTGCTTGGGCGGCGGCTGAACGAGGTCGGGAGCCTTTTGCGACTGGATGCTCAATTTCAATAGGATGCGTCCACGTCGCAAAAGACTCCCGACCCCTTCGCGATCAAGCTGGTTTTAGTTCGCCGAGGAGCGTGGGGATGAGTTCCGACACCGTCGGGTGGATCGGGACGGCCCATTGCAGGACGTCGTAGGTGACGCCGGCGTTCATGATGTCGAGGATGCCGTGGATGGCTTCGTCGCCGCCAGGGCCCAGGATGGCGGCGCCGAGGATCTTGCGCGTTTCGGCGTCCACCACAATCTTCATCAGGCCCTGCGTTTCGCCCTTCTCGACGGCGCGGCCGACGCGGGTCATGGGGCGCTGGGCGACGAGAATTGGCCGGCCGGCGGCTCGGGCTTCGCGCTCCGAAAGGCCGACGCGGCCGAGCGGCGGATCGATGTACAGGGCGTAGCCGCGGATGCGCTCACTAACGCGGCGGTAGCGTCCGGTTTTAGGAGCATCGAGCAAATTGTTGGCGACGATTTCGTAGTCGTTGTAGGACGTGTGGGTGAAGGCGCCGCGGCCGTTGCAATCGCCGAGCGCCCAGATGCCGGTGACGTTCGTGCTGAGGAAGTCGTCCACGACGACGTGGCCGCGCTCATCGAGGGCGACGCCGGCGGCGGCGAGGTTCAGATCGTCGGTGTTGGGCTTGCGGCCGGTGGCGAGCAGGAAATGCGAGCCGGTGAGCGTTTGCGTGCCGGCCGTGTTCGTTTTGACGGTCACGGCGACGCCGTCGGCGTGCGGCTCGGCGTTCAGGCATTCGGCGGAGGTGTGAATGTCGATGCCTTCGGCTGCGAGGATGCCGCGGATTTCTTCAGAGATGTGTTCGTCTTCATGGCCGACGAGGTGCGGGCCGCGTTCGACGACGGTGACGCGGGCGCCGAAGCGGCGGTGGATTTGGGCGTACTCCAGGCCGACATAGCTGCCGCCGAGAATGATGAGATGCTCCGGCTCGACTTCACGGTGGAGGATCGTGGCGTTGGTGAGATAGCGCGCTCGATCGAGGCCGGGGATCGGCGGGATGTTGGCGCGGCCGCCGACATTGATAAAGATGCGCGGGGCTGAGAGGCGGCGGTTCTCCACGCTGATGGTGTTCGCGCTGATGACTTGAGCGTGTCCTGTGACGAGCGTGCAGCCGGGCAGAGAAGTGAGCCAGTTGGTGAGCCGGTCGCGGCCGTCGTGGATGATTTTTTCGACGCGCGCCTTGACCAGCGGCATGTCGGCGGTGATCGGCCCGGGCGGAAGGACGATGCCGTAGTCGGCGGCGCTCCGCGCCAGGTGAGCGACGTGGGCGCTGGCGACGAGGGTTTTGGTGGGCGTGCAGCCGGTGTTCAAGCAGGTACCGCCGAGCTGATTGCGCTCGACGAGCGCGACGGTCATGCCAGCGGCGGTGAGCCGGCCGACGAGCGGGGGCCCCGCCTGGCCGGCTCCGATAATAATGGCGTCGTAGGATTCCTGCATACTAGTCCTGCTGCCCGTTGTCCCAAACGAGTGGAGATAGGTAGCGGCGGTTTTCAACCGCCGGTGATCTTCGCGACTACTAAAGCGGCCACAATCCACGCGGCGGTTGAAAACCGCCGTTACGAATTCCGCGGCGGCGCGCGTTGCCTTTCATGGCTGTAAGCCGCGTGAATCGACCATTATAAGGATGGCGTGCCGCAATCTGCACGGTTTGTTTTGCCCTGACGGCGAGGCGAATTTGGCGCCATAATGAGGGGTCATCGTTGTTTTAAGGTTGTACGAGCGCATGAATGGTCATGCGGCGGTTGGATTCAGCAAAACGGGAGAGTGAATGGCGGAGCATGAAACGGCACGATCGGCGACCACCGAGGGACTGACGGTCGCGCCGGCGTTGGATCTGGTGGCGGAAAGCGCGGATGTCCCCGGTCAGTATTCGGTAATTGATTTTCGCGTGCTGCAGCTTTGCGGCGTGGCGCTGGCCATTGGGGCGGCTTCGGCGTTTGTCGCCCAGGCGCTCTTGCGGCTGATTTCGTTCACGACGAATCTGGCGTTCTACAACCGGCTGTCGTTCGAGGAAGTGGCGCCGGCGGACGCTGTTTCGCACCTGGGGCTGTGGGTCATCGTCATTCCGATCATTGGCGGGGTGATCGTCGGGTTCATGGCGCGGTACGGATCGAAGGCGATCCGCGGGCACGGCATTCCGGAGGCGATGGAGCAGGTGCTGACCAACCAGAGCCGCATTCCGGCGCGGATCACGTTTCTTAAACCCATTTCGGCGGCCATCGCGATTGGGACGGGCGGGCCGTTCGGGGCAGAGGGGCCGATCATCGCCACGGGCAGCGCGCTAGGCTCGCTATTCGGGCAGATCATTCCGATGACCGCGACGGAGCGGAAGACGCTGCTGGCGGCGGGCGCCGCGGCGGGCATGACGGCGACGTTCGGCAGCCCCGTTGCCGCGGTGTTGTTGGCAATTGAACTATTGCTGTTCGAGTA
>JAICUM010000140.1 GCA_025935855.1 Pirellulales bacterium
ATCTCAACGCGCAGGAGATCGGCGACCACAAGCAGCGCGCCGAGGGCTGGAAGCGGTATGACCGCAACCCGGTGTTCGATGAGTCGCAGCTCAACGAAATGGTGAAGGCGAGCGTCAACCGGCTCACGGAGATGCAGCTTTCGGACGGCGGATGGGGCTGGTTCAGCGGCTGGGGCGAGTCGGCGAGCGCCCACATGACGGCGATCGCCGTGCGCGGGCTGGTCATTGCGAGGCAGAACGACGTGGCGATTTTGCCGGGGGTCATCGAGCGCGGCGTGAAATGGCTGGAGCGCTATCAGCGCGAGGAGCTCGCGAAGCTCGATAACTGGGATCGGGAGAAGGAGAAGGCCCGCGACAAGGAGCGGCCGGCGAAGGCGCATGCGGATGATATGGATGCGCTGGTGTATTTGGTGCTTGTTGAATCGCGCCGCGGCGGGGCGCCGGCGCCGCCAGCGCCCGGCGATGTCCAGCAAGACAAACAAGATAAAGACGACGCGGCTAAACCGCAAAGCGATGTACAGCGCCGAATGCAGGATTACCTGTATCAGGACCGTACTAAGCTCGCGGTGTACAGTCTGGCGACGTTTGGATTAGCACTCCAGGCGGAGAAAGATTCTTCAGCTCAAGCCTTGCCGCAAGTTTCCGAGCGGTTGGGCATGATGCTGCAGAATCTATCGCAGTACGTGAAGCAGGACGATGAAAATCAGACGGCGTGGCTCGATTTGCCCGCAGGCAATTGGTGGTACTGGTACGGCAGCGAGTACGAGGCGCACGCTTTCTATCTGAAGCTGCTGGCGGCGAACGACCCGAAGAGTGAAGTCGCGTCGCGGATGGTGAAGTATCTACTGAACAACCGCAAGCACGCGACCTACTGGAACAGCACGCGGGACACGGCGCTGGTGGTCGAGGCGTTCGCGGACTATTTGAAGGCGAGCGGCGAAGCCGAGCCGAACTTATCGCTGGTAGTGCTGGTGGACGGCAAGCAGCAGAAGGCCGTGGAGATCACGAAGCATAACTTGTTCACCTTCGACAACAAACTGGTGATCAAGGGGAAGGATCTCGAAGCCGGCAAGCACACGGTCGAATTCCGCAAAAAGGGGACGGGGCCGATTTACTTTAATGGCTACGTTTCCTATTTCACGCTGGAGGACGACATCAAGGCGACGGGGCTGGAGCTAAAGGTCGATCGGCGGTACTTCAAGCTCACCCCGGTGGAGAAGAAAGAGGCGGTGGCCGGCGGCCGCGGCGAAGCGATCGAGCAGAAGGTTGAGAAGTACGACCGGAAGCGAGTCGAAAACCTCGGCGAGTTGAAGAGCGGCGATTTGGTGGAAGTGGAACTCGTGGTAAATAGCAAGAACGATTACGAGTACATCGTGCTGGAAGACATGAAGGCCGCGGGGTTCGAGCCGGTTGAGGTGCGCAGCGGCTACAACGGCAACGAGTTTGGAGCATATGTCGAGTATCGCGACGAGAAGGTGGCGCTCTTTTGCCGGGCGCTGGCACGCGGCGAGCATAGCGTGAGCTACCGATTACGGGCGGAGATCCCGGGGAAGTTCAGCGCGCTCCCGGCGAAGGCTTCGGCCATGTACGCGCCGGAGCTGCGGGCGAATTCCGACGAGTTCAAGGTGCGGATTGAGGATTGAGTGGGTTGGGCGGATCGCGGCTTGAAAGCCGTGCGGCGACTGCTTAAGTTGCAGCGGCTTTTCACGGCTTTTCCGTTCCTCATTGATGTCTGCTCCGCATGCCGACGCGCCGGAAGCTTCTGATGACGGCTATCACCGCGGCGCTGCTCCTGGCGAGCGTCGCGATCTCGCCGGAGATCGGCAGTCTGTTTGCGTTTGTTTTTATATCAACCGCCGTGTTGATGTGGCTGGAGGGCTTTCGGGTTCCCGGATTTGTGAAGCGACGGCGGAGGGAGCTGGCGGAACAGGCGGCTCCAGCAACTTCATCGGAACCAGCGCGGCATGACTTGACGCCGGCGAGCTATCGATTGCAAATCAATTGGTTTGGCAAGGTGACTCTCTACGTGACGGGGCTTGTGCCGCTATGCTTAGGCGTGCTGATGTTGTTTGCGGCGGCGGTGCAGACGGAAGCGCGGAACCACCTCATTGTCTTGGGATTTTGGACGACGCTGTTCGGCGTGGCGATGACCCGCTACTCGCGAGTCTGCACGCGGCAGTTTGTGCGCGTAGATTCGGTGGGCTTGGAGGCGGAGCAGTTCTGGGGCGTCGTGCGAATGAACTGGGACGACATCGTCGCCATTGCCCAATCGACGCTGCGGATGATGACGCAGGCGGTCCTCACCGAGCACATCATCTTTTCGCGCGATCGGTCTATTCGGATACCGACGAAACTGGAGAACCGCGATGAGCTGATGGCGACGATTGTGGAAAACGCCCCGGCGAACTCATGAGCCGCATTGTACGGAATCTGGTAGAATGGAGTGATCGAGGCCGATGCCACGAAAGATTCGCCAGTTGATCCGCGACCTGGAGGACGCAGGTTTTTTAAATCGCGGCGGACGAGGAAGCCACCGGAACTACGAGCATCCGAAAGGACGGCGCGTGACCGTGTCGGGGCAACTTGGCGCTGACGCCCAGCCTTATCAGGAACGTGAAGTAAAACGCGCCATCGAGGACGTAAGCAAGTGAAAGAGAGCGCCAAATACCTCAAGATCGTGCAATGGTCTGACGAGGATCAATGCTTCGTTGGCCAATGTCCAGGGATCATCGGCCCATGTTGCCATGGGGACGATGAAGCGGTGGTCTACGCGGAGCTCTGCCAGATCGTCGATGAATGGATCGATACGCTTAAACAAGATGGTAAGCCCTTACCTCCTCCGACAGCGGGCGCCGATGAGTTTCAAGGAATCGCCTAATCCGGCGAGCAACGCCGGGTGACTCGACGAACTGACGCGTTCCTTCTAAATTGGCCGTTTCTCATGGGCCAACTATTCTTCGCGAAAGGAGTCTCCATGCCTGCAGTTGCCGAAGAGCGAGTGCTGGTCGTGCCGACGAAGCGGTTTCATGCACTAGGGCACTTTCAGGGATTCTCGGCGGAGATGGGCCGGTACTTGCCGGCGCTTCTTGAAGGGGACGACCTGAGCTACCGGCCGCGGGGCGACATGGAGCAGGATTCGAGCTTCAAGCAGCTCATTCCCTACATGCTGTTTCGCTATGTCGATTCAGAGGGCGTCGAGCATTTGTTTCAGTACACGCGCGGCGGGGGCCAGGGAGAGAAGCGGCTGCATGCGAAGCGCAGCGTGGGCGTCGGCGGGCATATTTGTTCCGAGGACGCGGCGGAGAAGTCCAGCTCGCATGATGTGTACCGCGAGGGGATGCAGCGCGAGCTGGGCGAAGAGGTGATCGTGGACTGCGAGTATCGCGAGCGGTGCGTCGGGCTGATCAACGACGATGAAACGCCGGTGGGGCAGGTGCATTTGGGCGTGGTACACCTGTGCGACGTCTCGCGGCCGGCGGTGCGGCCGCGAGAAGAAGATATTCTTGAGGCCGGGTTTCGGCCGGTGGGCGAGATTCTGGCAGCGCTGGACGGGTTTGAGTCTTGGTCGCAGATTGTGGTGCGGGCGCTGTTTGGCGACAAGCAGTGATGCTGGATGCTCGATGCTGGATGCTCGCGGGGCCGCTGGCGGTTTTGGGAGTGGATACAATTGGTTTACTAGCATCTAGCATTCAATTTCTAGCATCCATCTTCATGCCCGCCCTGCCCGTCTACATGGACAACCACGCGACGACGCGCGTTGATCCGCGCGTGGTCGAGGCGATGCTGCCCTTTTTCAGCGAGCAGTATGGCAACGCGGGGAGCGTGGGGCATTCGTTTGGCGATGCGGCGCGGGAGGCGGTGGAATGCTCGCGGGCGATGATCGCTGAAGCGATCGACGCCGATGCGGCGGAGATTTTGTTCACGAGCGGGGCGACGGAGAGCAACAACCTCGCCATTCGCGGCGTGGCGGAGCGAGCGAAGCGGCGCGGCAATCATCTCATCAGCGTTCGCACGGAGCACAAGGCGGTGCTCGATCCGTTGGCGCGGCTGGCGCGGCGCGGGTTTGAGATCACGCTGCTCGACGTCGAGCAACACGGAAGCCCGCGAGCGGGGTGGCTTGGTCCACAGCGAGTTCGCGACGCGATTCGCGACGACACTGTGCTCGTCAGCGTGATGCTCGCCAATAACGAGATCGGCGTCATTCAGCCGATACAGCAAATCGCCTCGATTTGCCGCGAGCGCGGCGTGGCGGTTCATTGCGACGCGACGCAGGGTGTCGGCAAGTTAGCGGTGGACGTGCGGGAGCTGGGCGTTGATTTGATGAGCTTCAGCGCGCACAAGATTTATGGGCCGAAAGGAATCGGCGCCCTGTACGTGCGACGGTCTCGGCCGGGAGTGCGACTTGAGCCGCAGATTTCTGGCGGCGGGCAGCAGGACGGATTACGCAGCGGCACGCTAAATGTGCCCGGCATCGTCGGCTTTGCGAAGGCGCTCGAACTGTGCGTGGACGAGCTGCCGGCGGAAATGGCGAGGCTGTACGGAATGCGGGGCGACCTGTGGAGGCGGCTGCAGTCGCAGATTGACGACATCCAGCTATGTGGACCGGCGCCTGAGGCGAAGGACGACTCCGGCAGGTCATTACGGCTTCCGGGCAATCTGGACGTAGCGTTTCGAAATGTCGATGGCGAGGCGCTGTTGTTGGCCATGGGCGGCAAGCTTGCCGTCAGCTCCGGGGCGGCGTGCAGCTCGAGCGATCCGGGGCCGAGCCATGTGCTACTGGCCCTGGGGATGAGCGAGGATCTGGCGCGGAGCACCCTGCGGTTTGGGCTTGGGCGGTTCAACACGCCGGAGGAAGTGGCATTTGCCGCGGAAACGGTCGCCGCCGCCGTGCGGCAGCTTCGGGAGTTCCAGCGCGCGGGAGGGCGAAGCTCCGGCTGAGCCAGGCGGCGGGTACACGCTTCACGGCTCGGCAGGAGCCTCGCCCTCCCGGAACCTTCGCCCTCGCGGAAAGCCTCGCTTTCCCACCATTCCTCGCAAGTGGTATAATGGTTGAGCGGCGTGTGAGCGCGCCCCCAACCATCGGAATTGCAGAGGATAAAAACATGAGCGTCGTTCTTACTGAAAAAGCGGCAGGCGAAGTCAAGCGGATCATGGAAGCCCAGAAGTACGAGGACCACGTCCTCCGCGTGGGCGTCTCCGGCGGCGGGTGCAGCGGGTTCAGCTACTCGCTGGGTTTTGCCAAGGATTACGACGAAAATGTCGACGCGAAGTACGACTTTCACGGCGTGCCGGTTGTCGTCGATAAGAAAAGCGCCTTGTACCTGGACGGCACGACGGTGGACTTCTACGAGGGGATCGACCGCCGGGGCTTCACGTTCGACAACCCCAACGCGGTAAAGACCTGCGGTTGCGGCAGCTCGTTCCAGGCGTAAAGGCTTGTCCGCCGTCTAAAAACACACCGTGTTGATGAATTGCAACGGCTCGGCCAACATTGGTCGGGCCGTTTTTTTGCGCGGATCGGTATAAGCTGCTTTTGGGCCGCGGCGTGCGTTGCAATTTGGCTGGAAACTGGTCGTTCGCCTGGCGAATTGTCAGAATCCGACCTAGGCTTTCAATGTCAGGGCGGGCTCTATGGACTTGCCGGCCCACCGCTCCTCTCGAAAGTCCTCCTTCCAACTACTCGTTCCTCCCATGTTCAAGCTCCTACGACGATTTCTCAGGGATGAAAGCGGTCCGACGGCGGTGGAATATGCCGTTATGCTCGCATTGATCGTGGGGGCCTGCATTACGTCGGTGAACGTGTTGGCGCATGCGACGGGGGACAGCTTTAACACGTCTGCTGGGCAGTTGACCGGCGTGCTCGGGCCGTGATCGTAGCGGTGGCTTCTAGCGGTCGGCGTTTGATCGTGCTTCGAGACTCTCGGCGGCTGGAAGCCGCCACTACGTGATGAGCATCGCGTCGCCGTAGCTGTAGAAGCGGTATTGCTCGGCAATTGCCGTGTCGTAGGCTCGGCGGATGAACTCGCTGCCGCCGAAGGCTTGGACCAACAGCAGCAGCGTGGTCCGCGGGAAATGGAAGTTCGTTAGCAGGGCATCGGTCGCGAGAAACTCGTAGGGGGGGCGGATGAACAGCCGCGTTTCGCCCTTCCAGGGAACGAGCAGTTGCTGGGTGGCGGATTGTTTGGCGACGGCCGCCACCGTTTCCAGCACCCGAACCACGGTCGTGCCGACGTTCACGATTCGGCCGCCGGCGGCCCGGGTGGCGCTGATTTCCGCGGCAGCGGCGGCTGAAACTTCGGCCCGCTCGGAGTGCATCGGGTGGTCGGCGGTATTTTCGACGCTGATAGGCCTGAACGTGCCCATGCCCACGTGCAGTGTGACGGCCGAAAACTCGACGCCGCCATGACCAATTGATCGCAGCAAGTCCGGCGTGAAATGCAGGCCAGCGGTCGGCGCCGCCACGGCCCCAGGGCGGCGAGCAAATACCGTCTGATAGCGCTCAACGTCGACATCCGCCATATTCCCGCCGCGGATGTATGGGGGGAGCGGAACCCGACCGATGCGCTCCAGAAGCTCCAAGGCGTCCTGAGGCGAGTCCAGGCGGGCCTTCCACTGGCCGTCATCGAGGCGTTCTAACAGCCACAGCTTGGCTGCCGCACGGCCTTCGCGGTCCTGCAGCGTCACTTGCTCCGGCTCGTGCAAGTGGCCGCGTGTTTTACAGACTAGCAGCCAGTCGCCTTCGGGCGTTTGGCCCAGAAACAGTCCTTGCCACCGGCCACCCGTGCCCGCGCGGAGTCCCCGGAGCTGGGCCGGGATCACCTTGGTGTCATTCAGAACGAGCCGGTCGCCGCGGCGGAGCAGTTCGGGCAGGTCGCGAATGTGGGCGTGGTCGATCGATTGGCGCTGTCGATCGACGATCATCAGCCGCGCGTCGACGCGATTGCGAACCGGTTCCTGGGCAACGAGTTCCGGCGGCAGCTCGTAATCGAACCAAGGCTCCATGCGTGCGTGCGTCCAGTGCGGAAAGGCCGGATGGGATTTCAACAGGACGTGTAAATATAGGCGGCGGTTGGGCTTATCGACTACCACTGTTCGCGATGAGTCGAACTTCTCGCTCAGCCCGGCGGCTGTGCTCCACTGTGCGAATTATTTCTTGGCGATTTTTTGCGCGGCGCAAAGTCTTAGGCCATCGCGTGAAACGGCTACCGCGCGCGCTACTCAGGGTGCGCGTTGCCGAAAGCTCCGTTGACCACGTGCCTAGTCGCGGTATCTTGGGGGACCGGTGGTGAGATTTGGGTGGTTTTGGGGGACGGTTCGATGCTGCTGACGGGGTCGTATCGCCGAGCCCTGGACGACAAGCAGCGACTGGCCATCCCCAAACCCCTCCGTGAGCAGCTTCCAGGCGGCGAGCCGCTTTATCTGACGCCTGGCCTCGACGGCTGCCTTGCGGTTTACCCCAAAGGGCCGTTTGCCGCGCTCGCTCACCGGCTGTCGGCCAATTCGCCGGGGTCGCGGGAAGTTCGCGACTACAGCCGGCTGTTCTACTCACAAGCGGCATGCGTCGTGCCGGATTCGCAGTGGCGATTCCGCGTGACGCCTGAGCTGGCCGCCTGGGCGGAGCTGAGCGGTGAAGTGGTCGTCGTCGGCGTGCGCGACCATCTGGAGGTTTGGAGCGCCGAGAAATGGGATCAGTACGTGGCGCGCTGCGACGGGCACTACGACCAGCTCGCGGAGATTGCCCTCGTGGGCCAAGGAAACGTTCATGAGACGCCGACCGCTGACCAGACAGTGACAAATGGCCACCCAAAAACGGTAATGGCGATGACGGCGAACAGGATGCCGCGCTAGAGGGGAAATCGCGAGACCATGAGGAAGTAGTTCCGGCGACCCCGGTGCGACACGGGCCAAGGCCACAGTGTTCGCGTCGCGCCTTGGGGTCCCGATTCCGCTCGATGGGAAGGATACCGCAGAGCGGTTGGCTGGGCGAAGCGCGTCGCGTGCGGCGCGGCGTCGTGGGGCCAGCAAGCCTCGCTCGGAGCGCAGGGACGCGCTTCGGCGGAGGCTTTTTCTGCTCGTCGTGGCGGCGGTTTTCAACCGCCGTCTGAATCGAAGCGGTTCAACTTGGCGATTCACGCGGCGGTTAAAAACCGCCGCTACGAATGTTCTAATTGGCGCATGGGTGAACCTTCCATTCATGTGCCGGTGTTGCTTCGCGAAGTGCTCGAAGCGCTTGCCCCGACGGAAGGCGGCGTTTTCGTAGACGGCACGCTCGGCGGTGGCGGGCACACGCGCGCGTTACTAGAGCACGTTGGTTCCAGCGGACAGGTGATTGCGGTCGATCTCGATCCTGGCGCCATTCAGCGGGCCGAGGAGTTGCTCGCAGGCTTTCCCGTAGCGGTCGCCAACGCCAGCTACGCGGACATTCCCGAAGTGCTCGACGAGCTAAACATTGCAACGGTGGACGGAGTCCTCCTGGACTTGGGCCTGTCGAGCGATCAACTGGCGGACGCATCGCGTGGCTTCAGCTTTCAAAGCAACGGCGAACTCGATTTACGGTTCGATCCCGAGCATGGCGAACCGGCGTGGCGGATGCTCGCCCGGCTGGGCGAAGAGCATTTGGCCGACCTGATTTTCCAATACGGAGAGGAACGATTCAGCCGGCGGATTGCCCGGCGGATCGTTGAAGAGCGGCGAACGAGTCCAATTCGCACGGCCGCCCAGCTCGCGGAGCTAGTCCGTTCCTGCGTCCCGCGAAGCAAAGGCCACTCGATCGATCCCGCGACGCGGACGTTTCAGGCGCTGCGGATCGCCGTGAATGGCGAGCTCGATGCGCTAAAGATCGCTCTGCGGCGATTGCCCGATCGCCTCAAACCGGGCGGGCGGCTGGCCGTCATTAGCTTTCACTCGCTCGAAGACCGGATAGTAAAGGAAGCCTTTCGCGCTGACCCTCGGCTGGAGGTCGCCACGCGAAAACCGATCGAGGCGAGCGAGGAAGAAGTCGGGCGAAATCCTCGGGCGAAAAGCGCCAAGCTGCGCGTGGCCGAGCGAATCGACGCAAGTTGACCGCCCGATTGTGCGGCCTCAGTTCACCGGCGGAAGCAATGCGGGAGTATTTTCCGCGGGTCTTGCTGATGTTGCCGGCGGCTCAACAGTCGTCTGGCCTTCGATGGAGGGCTGAATCGCCGCTTCATACGATTGCGGCGACTTCCAGGGGACGGTCGCCAGCGACTGCGGCGTCGGCAGGATCGAATTGCTGTCGATTAGTTGTGCTTGGCCCCCCGCAGCGATCGTCCGATCGATGGCCGGCGGCATGACGGCGGCGCCGGTTTTCTGCATCACGGCGACGCGCGCCGGTTCGAAGCTCGGATCGAGCTTATTCGCCTGCACAAAGCATTGAATCGCCTCGCGGTCGCGTCCACGCTGGCTCAGGAGCACTCCGAGGTTGTATTGGGCCGCGGCGGGGGCATGCACTGCCGAGAGCTGCGTCAAGGCTTCGTTCGGCTGATTCAGCTCGACGAGCACCTTGGCGATGTTGTTTCGGTACAGCGATTTGGCTGGGTCCACTTGAATGGCTTGCTGCAGTGCCTGCCGGGCGCCTTGCAAGTCGCCGCGGCGCGCCAGGCACAGCCCCAGGTCATTTAGAGCCGTCGCATTGCGAGGATACGCCGCCACCGCCCGCTGATAGAGCATTTGAGCGACATCGAGCTGTTTTTCGCGATCCTCCATGCGCGCCGCGCCGAGCAACGCTTCGAGGTGCGTCGGGCTAAGCGCCAAAGCCTGCTGATAATACTGCCGCGCCTGCGTCGTATTGCCTGCGCGGTGGCTCATTTGCGCTAAGCCAATGAACAGCTCGGGCGTCGCCGTTTTGGGATCGATCGCGGGATCACTCGGCGCGGCTACTTGTGGCGGCGTCACCGGTTGAGCAGCAGGCGTCACCGCAAAGGGGTTCCACTTAAACGGGGTCAGCAGTCGCTCTTTCCAAGACGACTGCGGGGCTGCCGGCGCCATTAGCGGCGACGTGGTCGCTTGCGTCGCCGCGGTTTCCCCGACAGGCGCTCCGAATGGAGCCGCGGAGGGCGCGGCCATGGCGGGTACGGCAAGGCTGGCCGCGGTTAGCGCGGCAATGCAAGTTTTGCGCATGGCGCACTCCACGTGGGGAGCTCGAAAGACGATGGGAACCATCGC
>JAICUM010000438.1 GCA_025935855.1 Pirellulales bacterium
CCGCCGGTGATGCGGTGGAAGGCTTTGCCTCAGCGCCCCGGCAGAGCGTAGCTCCGCGGCTGTTGGGTTGAATTGGAATTGGTTTGGGTCGCGGAACGTTCGCATGATTAGCGTCGTCATTCCTGTGTACAACGAGGCGGGAACGCTCGAGCAGCTTCATCGCGAACTGTCCGAGGTCGCCGCCGCACGGGGATACGACGTGCAGATCGTCT
This sequence comes from Pirellulales bacterium, assembly GCA_025935855.1. Lineage (GTDB taxonomy): Bacteria > Planctomycetota > Planctomycetia > Pirellulales > Lacipirellulaceae > Lacipirellula. The sequence goes on from JAICUM010000438.1 coordinate 213, forward strand.
TGGTGGATGACGGCTCGCGGGACGACTCCTGGCGGGTCATCGAACAGCTTGCGGTGCGCGATCCGCGGGTGCTCGGGATTCGCTTCCGGCGGAATTTCGGCAAGGCGGCGGCCCTGAGCGCCGGCTTCGACGCGGCGACCGGCGACACGATCGTCACCATGGACGCCGACCTGCAGGACAGTCCGGCGGAGATTCCGACGCTGCTGGGGCGGCTGGAACAAGGCCTCGACGTCGTCAGCGGCTGGAAGCGCAAAAGGCACGATCCCTGGCACAAGCGGTACCCCTCGAAGGTCTTCAATGCCCTGGTAAGCAAGCTGACCGGCGTGCGGCTGCACGACCACAACTGCGGGCTGAAGGCCTTTCGCCGCGACGTGATTCATGAGATTCGGCTGTATGGCGAGCTGCACCGGTTCGTGCCGGTGCTGGCGGCGGCGCGTGGCTTCAGCGTGGGCGAGGTTCCGGTCGAGCATCGGCCGCGAGTCTCCGGCGAGTCGAAGTACGGCTGGTCGCGGATTCCCAAAGGGTTGCTCGATTTGCTCACGGTGCAGTTCATCACGCGCTTCGGCCAACGGCCGCAGCACTGGCTCGGATCGGCGGGGCTGGTGTCGCTGTTCTTGGGCATCCTGGGGATGGCGTATTTGGCCGTCGTGTGGTGCGTGTCGCGCATGCCCTGGCAGCCGGCGGAGGCGGCGGTTCATTTGCATCAGCGGGCCGCTCTCTATTATTCGCTGGTGCTGGTGATTATTGGCACGCAACTCTTGGCGATGGGCTTCGTGGCGGAGATGATTGCGGCGTTGGTCTCGCGCGATCGGGACGCGTTTTCCATCGCCGAATACACCTCGCCGCGGGAAAAGAACTTGCCTGCCGCCACGGTACCATCGACGCCGACACCGGAGCCTAACGTTTGATGGACGTCGCAAGCTCCGATTCCGCGAGGCGCTTGCGCATCGGTGTGTACGCGATTCTGATTGCGCTGGCCGCCGGCTCGATGGCCGGGCGGATTCTGGCGGTGAACGCCGTGAACCGGCAAGAGTTGGAGACGGCCCGCATCAACGAGCGCGTCGCCGCGGCGGAGCGCGGCTTTCGCAAAGACGGGCTGTCGGATGACGCGATTAAAACGAAGACGGCAGCAGTGCGGCAACTGATTGAGCGCGAGGAGCGGCGTCAGCGGCCCTTTCTAAGCGGCAACGACCGCAGCCGATGGCTCGCCATTCGCGCGCTCGTGGAGCAGGGGACGTTCGCGATCGACGGCATCATGGATCGCAACGTCTGGAACACCATCGACATGGTGAAGCATCGCGGCCGCGACGGCCAGATGCACCTGTATTCGAGCAAGCCGCCGCTGTTGATCGTGATTCTCGCCGGCGAGTACTGGGCGATCAACCGCACGACCGGCTGGACGCTCGCCGACAACCCGTACGAGGTGGACCGGTTGATGCTGGTCATCAACCACTTGCTGCCGATGCTCCTGTTGATGGCAATCATCGCCGGCATGGCGGAGCGGTTCGGCAGGAGCGAATGGGGCCGCGTGTTCGTCGCCGCCGCGGCGGCGTTTGGCACGTTTTTGACGACTTTTGTCGTGGTCCTGAATAACCACGTCATCGCGGCGGTGAGCGCGGCGCTGGCGCTCGAAGCGTTTGTACGCATCTGGTTTAATGGCGACCGGCGCCTGCGGTGGTTTGCGCTGGCCGGGTTCGCGGCCGCGTTCACGGCGGCGGATGAATTGCCGGCGCTGTCGCTGCTGGCGGCGATGTCATTGCCGCTCTTGGCGTGCGACTGGCGGCGCTGGCTGCTCGGCTTTCTGCCGGCAGCGGGATTGGTCGTCGCGGCGTTTTTCGTCACGAATTACGTGGCCCACGACAGTTGGCTGCCGCCGTATGCGCATCGAGACAAAAGCAACCCCGAAAATGACTGGTACCACTACACGTACACTCTCGAAGGTAAAGTAAGGCAAAGTTATTGGAACGATCCGCAGGGAATCGATCGCGGCGAGCCAAGCCGGGCGACCTACGCCTTTCACACGCTCATCGGCCACCACGGCATCTTCTCGCTGACGCCGATTTGGCTGCTGAGTGCGTGGGGGCTGGGCATTTGGTTGATTCGCGGTACGCCGGGGGAACGGTTGCTCGCGTTCGGCATCCTGGCGATCTCGCTGGTCTGCCTGGTGTTTTACATCGGCCTGCTGCCGCAACACGATCGTAATTACGGCGGCATGACGAGCGGCTTCCGCTGGGTCTTCTGGTTCGCACCGCTGTGGCTCACGGGGATGATTCCGGCCGTCGATCGGCTGGCCCGCTCTCGCTGGGGAATGGCGCTGGCCCTGGTGCTGTTGATGTTCTCCGTCTTGTCCGCGAGCTATCCCACTTGGAACCCATGGACCCAGCCATGGATCTACAACTGGCTGGAAGCCAACGGCTGGCATGGCGCCATTTGAACGCTTGCCGCTTCACATGAGATCATTAGGCAGCTCGAGTTGCTGCCAATCGCTGGGGAGCGGCGCGACGACGTCCACGGGCTCGTTCGTCATTGGATGGCGAAAGCCCAACTGCCGTGCGTGGAGCGCGATCGGCCGATCGCGCATTTCCAAACCAGGCGCCCCGAATGGCCGCGTGCTGCCGTACTGTGAATCGCCGACCACCGGATGCCCGCGCGAGGCGGACTGCACGCGAATCTGGTGCGTGCGGCCGGTTTGCAGTTCAATTTCCAGCCAGGCGCCTTGCTCGCTTTGCCAACGCACTCGGTAATGCAGGATCGCGATCTTGGCGGCGGGGTGCGTGCTCTCCACCACCTCAGCGGCCGCCATGCCGTGTCGTTTATGCAGATAGTCGGTCCACGTGCCTTCATCGGGCGATACGGCGCCTTCGACAAACGCCCAGTAGCTTTTACTGACGGTGCGATTCTCGAACTGCTTCGAGAGCTTCCGCGCGGCGCGTTCATGCCGCGCGAACACAATCGCCCCGGACACTGGCCGATCGAGCCGGTGGCAAATGCCAAGGTAGATGTTCGCGTCCGGCGGCTTCCCTTCCCGCTCGCGGTAAAGCGCCTTGATGCGAACTTCCAGGCTGTCGATGCCGGCCGGCGCCTGGGTCAGCACGCCGGACGGTTTGTTCACGACCAGGCAAGGTCCATCGTCGTAGAGGATGTCGAGCGGCATCCCCTATCTATTGCCGCACTGGCGCTCGCGCGTCAAGCCAAACTGAAGCGGCCGGTTATCGCCGGAATTGGATTCGGCTAGGATGTTTCCGACAGGGCAATCGAAGAGGCGAGTTTAAACCATTCCGAGCCGACTAAATCATGCGAAACACCAAGGGAATCCGTCGAATCCAGGCAACAGTGCTTTGCGGAGTCGCGTGCGTTGTTCTCGCATCGTCCGCATATGCCGCCGATCAGAGCGAAAATCAGAAGCCGTCGCCAGCCAACGCGAAATGGGACAAATTCGTCCAGCAGTTCATCGACGACTACTTTGCGGCGAATCCCGACGACGCCGTAGCCTCCGGCAAACATGAATACGACGGCCAGTTGCCGGACTGGAGCGAAGCGGGGCTGCAGCGCGAGATCGCCCGGCTGCATGCCGAGCGCGACAAGGCGCTTGCCTTCATGAACGACGACTTGAACGCCGACCAGCGCTTTGAACGCGATTACCTCATCTCGGAAATCGATCGCAGCCTGTTCTGGCGGGAAGTCGCCGATCGGCCACACCTCAGCCCCTTCTATTACGCCTCGTCGCTGGATCCCGATACGTACATTTCCCGCGAGTACGCCCCGCTGGAGACCCGGCTCAAGGCGTTCACCGCGTATTCCAATCGCGTGCCGGCGGCGCTGCGGCAGATCAAGGTGAACTTGAAAACGCCGCTGCCGCAGGAGTTCATCGCCATTGGCCGGCGGACGATCGGCGGCCTGGCGGGCTTTTACGCCAACGAAGTGCCGCAGGCCTTTGCCGCGGTAAAGGACGACAAGCTGCAGGCCGAATTCAAGCAGGCGAACGCTGCGGCGATTCTCGCGGTGAAGGAATTTGACCAGTGGCTGACCGAGCAGCGAGCGAACGCGACTGAAAACTTCGCGCTCGGGCCGGAGAAATTCCGCAAGATGCTGGCGATGACAGAAGGCGTGGACATTTCGCTGGAAGACTTGGAGCGCATCGCCCAGCGCGATTTGGATCGCAACTACGCGGCGATGCAGAAAGCCTGCGCCGAGTTCGCTCCC
>JAICUM010000367.1 GCA_025935855.1 Pirellulales bacterium
AGTTCGTCGCCCAGGACGCAGATCACCCGGCCGCGAGTCAGCTTGCGCGCCGTTCGAAGCGTGCTCCGCAGGCCGCAGGCGTTCGCGGCGGCGTCAATGAACACGGCGAAATCCTGGCCGCAGACGACGCGCTCCATACGAGCCGGCAGCTTTTGCACGGATTCGATGCCGCGGGCGATGGCTTGCAGCTCAACGCCGTGGGCCAGCGCCGTCGCGGCGGCGGCGAGGCAGTTGGACACGTGATGTTCGCCGACGATTGTCGTGCGCATGGCAGTCGAATCAGCGCCGGCGGCCAGCACGAACACCGTCTCGCAGGCATTCTGCTCGACAATGTCGGCCGTGATTTGGGCCTGGTCGTTCAGGCCGTAGGTGAGCGAGGGGGCGTCGAGCTCGGCGAGCCAGCGGCAGCTCACCGGATCGTCGGCGTTGATGATCGCCACGCCGGCCGGCGACAGGTATTCGAGCACGCGGCGCTGAGCGTCGCGGTAGTTTTGCGTCGTGTGGTGCAGGTCGAGCCGCGCCGAGTCGATCGACGTCGTCACGACCGTGTCGAGCTCGATCCCGGCGAGCTTGTATTGCGCGAGCGACTGGCTCGAAACCTCGACCAGCGCGTGCGTGCAGCCGGCGGCTTCCATGCGGGCCAGCCGGGCGGCCAACAGCGACGGCGAAATGCTTTCGTCGATGCCCGCGCTGCGCGTCATGCCGTCGTACGACTTGAGCGTGCTCAGCACGCCAACGTCGTGGCCCGCAGCGGTGAAGATGGATTCCAGCAGCGCGATCGTGGTGCTTTTGCCCTGGGCGCCAACGACGGCGATCACCCGCAGCCGTCGCGAGGGATGGCCGGCGAGCGCGTGGCACAGCTCGCCCAGCGCGATCCGCGTGTCGTCCACGTGGTACACCGGGATGTTGAACACCGGGATGGGACGCTCGGCGATGACGGCCGCGGCGCCGCGCTTCACGGCCCGGTCGGCGAGATCGTGGCCGTCGGCGTCCTCGTCCAGAACCGCGACGAACGCGTCGCCGGGCTGGACCTTTCGCCAATCGCCGGTGCAGCCGGTGACGATTGCTCCATCGGCGGTCGTGCGGGCGGCCGGCGAAAAGAGCGTGTCGAGACGTACGCCTAGACGCTGATCGTGCGACATGGGACAGGCCTCCTTGCCTGTGGGCGCCGGAGGCGCCGACCGCTGAAGCGGTCTACGCCTGGGGCGATTGGGTCGTGTCGCAAACGCGGAAATCCGTTCCCGCGCTTCAGGGGCCGAGAGTTGACCGGATTCACGGCGAGGCGTCAAGGCGAGTTGTTGAGCCGCGAATTGAGGGCGCCATGGCCACAGAGGTCCTCCGACGTGGCCATGTTCACGTGGACTCCGCATGCCCACGAGGACGTGGGCATGGCACTCTCTTAGCCACAAAATAGCCTCTGACGACAGCACGCTTTTGGGCTAAAGTTAAGGGACCGTAGGCATTCCAATCACGCAGCTTGGCAATCGTCGGCACTTCATGCATTCCGGCCCCCCCGTTTCAGGCAGCAAGCACTTTGCCGCCGTGCCGCGTGAGCGCTCGTTGCTATCAACGAGCTTCATCGGCCTCTTGGTCACGCAGCTGCTCGGGGCCACGAACGACAACATCCTGCGCTGGCTGGTCATCGGCATCGGCAAGCACTACGTCGAGCCCAGCCGCGTGAGCTGGATTCTCACCATCGGCACGGCCATGTTCGTGCTGCCGTATCTCATTTTCGCGGCGCCGTCGGGCTACTTGGCTGATCGCTTCAGCAAGCGCACGGTGATCGTCGCCTGCAAGGTGGGCGAGATCGCGATCATGTGCCTGGCGATCCTCGGCATTCTGCTGGGCAACATGTACGTCATCCTGTTCGTGCTCGGCCTGGCCGGCCTGCAGGCGACGCTCTTTGGCCCGGCGAAGCTCGGCAGCATCCCGGAGATGCTGGACGAGAGCCGCATCTCCGCCGCCAACGGCCTGATTGGGCTGACGACCGTCTTCTCCGCAACGGTCGGGTCGGTCGCCGGCAGCGTGCTCGCCGACAAAACGGGTCACAAAGGCCAGGACCACTGGGAATATTCCGCCTTCGTGCTGATCAGCGTCGCCGTGCTCGGGTGGATGAGCAGCCTGCTCATCACGCGATTGCCAGTCGCGAATCCGTTTCGGAAGTTTCCGTGGGACTTCGCCAAGCAGACTTGGAAAGATCTCAAAACGCTCGCCCTTTCGCCGGCGATGCTGCGGGTGGCGCTGGGCATCTTTTTCTTCTGGACTCTCGCCGGGCTGGCGCACCTCAACATCGACCAATACGCCGCCGAGGGCGAAGCCACCAGCCAATCGCAGATGGCCAAGCTGCTCGTGTGCCTCGTCGTCGGCATCGGCGTGGGCAGCCTTTTGGCCGGCATCTGGTCGCAAGGCCGCGTCGAGCTCGGCATTTTGCCGCTGGGCGCCTTAGGCCTGGTCATCACCAGCGTGCTGTTGTTTTCCGTCGAAGGGGAATTCTTCGAGCCTAGTGGCAAGTGGACAATTAGTTACATCGCCGCCGCCATCTATTTGTTCCTGCTCGGCTGCTCGGGCGGATTATTCGACGTGCCGCTGGCGTCCTACATGCAGCGCTACAGCCCGCCGGAGCATCGCGGTTCGATCCTCGCGGCGAGCAACTTTCTCACCTTCGGCGGCATTCTGATCGCCTCACTCGCCTTCGGCGTGATGAGGCTGCCACTCGGCGCCGGCTCGTTGGAGTTAGCGACCGCCCATTATGAGAAGGATCCGCATTCGCTGGCCATCGCCAACACGCTCTGGGACCAAATGCAGACGCAGCGCCAACAGGGCGAGTTCATCGACATCGATCACTATGTCGAGGAACACCCTGAGCATTCGGCTCTGGTCCACGACGTGTATCGCGAGGTGGTTGGTCATCCGCTGATGTCCGCGCGGATGATCTTCTTGATGTGCGGGCTGCTCACGATTCCGGTGCTCATCTACATCGTCGTGCTCATCCCGCAGGCGACGATCCGCTTCATGGCCTGGCTGGTGACGCACACAATCTACAAGGTGCGCGTGTATGGCCGGCCGAATCTGCCGGAAGAGGGCCCCGCCCTGTTGGCGCCGAACCACGTCACGTTTTTGGACGCCTTGCTGCTGGTCGCCGTGACGCCGCGGCCGATTCGCGTGATCATCAGCCGGGGACTCTTAGACACGCGGCTCGCGCGCGGCCTGGCGCAAATCATGGGCGTCATTCCGATTCTTACCTCGCCCAAGGCGCTGCGCTCGGCGATCGACACCGCCCGCGAGGCCCTGCACAACGGCGAGCTGGTGTGCATTTTCCCCGAGGGGCAAATCAGCCACAGCGGGCAGCTGCAAACCTTCAAACCCGGCGTGCTGGAAATCCTCAAAGGCTCCGACGCGGCGGTCGTGCCGGTCTACCTTGACGAACTGTGGGGCAGTATCTTTAGCCTGCGGGGCGGCCGGCTTTTCTGGAAATGGCCCGACTTCAGCGCTCGCTCAGTCTCGATCTGGTTCGGCTCGCCGATCGAGCAGCCGAAAAATGTGTACGAAATCCGTAACGCCGTGCAGGCGCTCGGCGCTGATGCAGTAACACGCAGGAAACAGCGCGTCATGGTTCTGCCCCGGTTGATGATTCGCAAATGCCGTAAGGCGCTCTTTCGCTGGAAGATCGCCGACTCGACCGGCCAGGAGCTGACCGGCGGGCAACTGCTGATGCGCACGCTCATCCTGCGGCGCCTGCTACTGCGCGAAGTGCTCGCCAAATATCCGGACGTCGAAACCTACGTCGGCGTGCTGCTGCCGCCCTCCAATGGCGCCGTCGTGGTGAACGCGGCCCTGACGCTCGCCGGTAAGGTGGCGTGCAATCTGAATTACACGACGAGCGTCGAGGTGATGAACAAGTGCATTGCCAAGGCAGGCATCAAGCACGTGCTGACGAGTAAGCGGTTTCTGGAAAAGGTTGGCGATAAGCTCAAAGGCATCAACGCCGAGATCGTGCTCTTGGAAGATTTCGCCGGCAAGGTGACCAAGGCCGACAAGGCCGCCGGCGCCGCGATGGCCTACGCCGCCCCGGTGTGGCTGCTCGACCGGATGCTCGGGCTGCACCGCCTCAAAGGCGAAGACGAACTGACGGTGATCTTCACCTCCGGCTCGACGGGCGATCCCAAGGGCGTGGTCCTCACCTTTCACAACATCGGCTCGAACGTCGAGGCCATCGATCAGGCCGTGCATCTGCGCTGGGACGACACGGTCGTGGGCATCGTGCCGTTCTTTCACTCGCTCGGCTTCACCGTGACGCTGTGGACGATCATGGGCCTGGACGTGCGGTGCGTGTACCACTACTCGCCGCTGGATGCGCAGCAGATCGGCAAGCTCGCCAAAAAATACGACGCGACGGTGATGCTCGCGACGCCGACCTTTTTGCGGAACTACCTCCGCCGCTGTGACGCCGAGGATTTCGCCAGCCTGGAAGTCGCCGTCGCCGGCGCCGAGAAGCTGCCCACGCCGCTGTGCGACGCCTTCGAGGAAAAATTCGGCGTGCGGCCGGTCGAAGGCTACGGCACGACCGAGCTCTCGCCGCTGGTGAGCGTGAACATTCCGCCCAGCCGCTCGCAGTCCGGCGAAATCGACGCGAAGGAAGGCACCGTCGGCCGCCCCGTGGCCGGCGTCGCCGCGAAGATCGTCGATCCGGAAACCTTCGAGGACCTGCCCGAGGAAACGCCCGGCATGTTGCTGGTGAAAGGCCCCAACGTGATGAAGGGCTATCTGCACGAGCCGGAGAAGACCGCCGCGGTCATCCGCGACGGCTGGTACGTCACCGGCGACATCGCGAAGATCGACAAGCACGGCTTCATCGAGATCACCGGCCGCCTCAGCCGTTTTTCAAAGATCGCCGGCGAGATGGTGCCCCACGGCACGGTGGAGGAGGAAATCCAACGGTTCGTCCAAGGCGGCAACCAGGACGAGCTGGTGGCTGTGGTCACGGCCGTGCCCGACGAGCAAAAGGGCGAACGTCTCGTTGTCGTTCACACGCAGAAAATGGCCAAATCACCGAAAGAGGTGATCGAGCACCTGCGGCAGGCTGGACTGCCGAACCTTTGGGTGCCAGCGG
>JAICUM010000406.1 GCA_025935855.1 Pirellulales bacterium
ACGACTGAAGAGCTGCGCTACGGCTTTCGCGTGGCGCGCCTCCCTTGAGCCTGTCGAAGGCGAGCCAAACAAACGCGCCCAAGACAAACGGAAAGTGCTGGTAGTGAGGCGCCGCCCAAAGATGGGCAAAGAACTTTGCCAGGAGCGGCGCATAGGCGGCCGCGGCGGCCAAAATGCCTGCGCCGACGACCAACCGCCTGGAGGCGGCACTGCCGCCGGCATGCTCGATTTGAAAAGAGGTCGTGGACATCAAACGGCGGCTCCCTGCCGGAGGCGGGTCCTGAACTTCTCGGGGTAGTCAGGCGCGTGGCGATCAATCAGACAAGGACCCAACGCCAGTATGTCCATGTCTGTCCGCAGGAAGCAACTGATTGCCTCTGCGGGCGTCCGCACAATCGGCTCATTCTCGTTGAGCGATGTATTCAACAGAATTGGAACGCCGGTTTTCTCATAGAACCGGTAAATCAGGGCGTGATACAGCGGATTGGTTCGTCGCGAAACAGACTGCAGCCGGCCGCTGCCATCGACGTGCGTCACCGCGGGAATGGCTGATTGCTTCTCACGGCGAATGGGAAGCACCTTTTCCATGTAGGGCGCCGGCTCGTCGAGTTCGAACCACGCGGCGACGTGTTCTTCGAGGATGCTGGGAGCGAAGGGACGGAATTTTTCGCGAAACTTGATGCGGAGGTTGATAATGTCTCGCATGTCCGTGCGGCGCGGGTCGGCCAGTAACGAACGATTGCCTAGGGCTCGCGCTCCGAATTCCATGCGGCCCTGAAACCAGCCGACGACTTTGCCATTGATGAGCTCTTCGACGGTGCGCTCGATCAGCTCGTTCGTTTCGAGCCGTTCGAAAGGAAGGCCGGCGTCGCGCGCGGCCGCTTCGCAATCCTTGTCGCTCGCTTGCCAGCCCCAGTACGCGTGGTCCTGGATGAAGGTGCGCTGCTGGCCGAGCACCCGATTCCAGACGTAAAAGGCGGCGCCGAACGAGGTGCCGTTGTCCGCGGCGCCGGCGGGTACGTACACGTTTTGGAAGGGCGTTTCGGAAGTCACCTTGCCGTTGGCCACGGAATTCATGGCGCAGCCGCCGGTGAGGCAAACGTTCGTCAGTTTAGTTTTGTCGGCGAGGCGCCGCAGCAGGTGGACGATGATCTCCTCGGTGACCACCTGCAAACTGCGGGCGATGTTCTCGTGGCGATGCGTGGTTTCCGATTTGGGGTTCCGCGGCGGGCCTAAGTCGCGGACCAGGCGCTCACTGTAAAACGGCTCGATTGTTGGCGCTCCGTCGTTCCAGGACATTTTCACGCCGCGGCGGTGATGGGTGAAGCAATCGAGATTGAGCTCAAAGACGTCGCCGCGCGGGCGGATGAGACGGCGGAAGAAATCCGCGAACTCGGGCTCGCCGTAGGGCGCGAGGCCCATCACTTTGTACTCGTCGCCATAGTACGGGAATCCCAAATACATGGTGATAGCCGTGTACAAAAAGCCGAGCGAGTGCGGATAAAACACGCGATCCAGCACGTTCCACTCCGCACCGCGGGCGGCGGCGGTCATCGTGCTGACGAAGTCGCCCATGCCGTCGATCGAGAGAATGGCGGACTGCTCGAACGGTGAAATGAGAAAGCCGGCCGCGAGGTGCGTTTGGTGGTGTTCAATGCGATGAAACGTGGCCTTCAGTTCCGTTTGCGGCACGCCAACTGCGTCGGCGAATTGCTGCTCGAGCGACAAGGTTTTGCCCTGCCGCTTGAGTCGATCGACGATAGCGCTGAGCTTTGGCCGGTGCGCGGCGACAAAGGCCAACCGGCGAAGGAGGTTCGCTCTTGGATTGAACGAGACGGCCACGTGATCCAGATTACGTGCCGCGATGCCGGCGGCTTCCAGGCAGTATTGGATGGACTGGCGCGGAAAGCCCGCCCAGTGCTTCACGCGATTGAAGCGCTCCTCCTCGACCGCGGCGATGAGTTGGCCATCGACGACGATGGCCGCGGAGGCGTCGCCGTGGTAGGCGTTAATGCCGAGGATGTTCAATGGAGATTCTCGCTCGTGACGCCGGCCAGGCTTTTGCCAACTTGGACTGATGACTCGGTCGACAATTCGGTCTGTTGGGACATCAAACTTGCGTCGGCCGGCAGCGTCTTGTTGCTTGGCCTGCCGTGAAGCCGCCGATCGAGCAGTTCCAGGGAGAGAAGCAGTTCGGCATATGTTCGCTGAAGCGAGTAGTAAACGCCGGGCCAGCCGTCGAGGACGAGGCGCTTTCCCAAGAGGCAATAGAAGAACGTCAGGGGCGCCGCCCAAATGATTTGGCGGCGCAGGCGATCCTTCCAACTGAGCTGATGGGAAGGCAGAGCCGTTAGCTTGTCGGCCTCAAGCGATGCGTATTTTGCTTGGGAGGTGAGCCAGCGGCTTAGCGGCTTGCGATCGTCGTGGATGATTCTTGTCTTCAGTTGGCCGACCAATGCGCCGGCCAACTGCAACCGCTGAGTGTGGCCATCCTGCACATATTGGAATGATCTCGTCTTGAACAGCACGACGCGGCGCGGATAGAGCGCACCTCGCAGAGGATGACCGCCGATGGCGTAGGTGAAATCGGCGGCGTAAGCGTCGGTCGTGAGGTTAAGTGACTGAAGCTCCTCAGCGAGACCTCGCGGACAGAAATAATCGGCGTCCAAGGCGAGCGTCCACTCGGTGGTTACCTTGCTCAGACCAAAGTTCCACTGGCGACTGTGGTCGTCGAAGGGCCGCATCAAGAAGCGAACCTTCGAGTTCGCTTGGGCGAAGTGCTTTGTCTCGTCGGTACTGCCGCTATCGACGATGACAATTTCCTCTGCCCAACGAAGATGTTCCAACGTCCGCGGAAGGTTGCTCGCCTCGTTGACGGTGAGAATCAGCGGAGTGATGCTTGAGAGCTTCAATGCAGTGGATCACGAGGGCTTTCTGGCGACGGCGATCATGCTTTTGGAAAAAGGGTAGACGCGACCGGCGAACTCATACGTGATGCCTGAAAATCCGGCTTCGCTGAGTAGCGTTGTCAACGTGCTAATCGAGAAGAACTTAAAGTGTCCATAATCCCACAGCGCAGTGAAGTGCGCGTCCATTTTGCCGGCGAGCGCCAGTGCCACATTTTTGAGATAGCCATGAAATGGAGTCGTAATAATGGCAACCCCTCCGGGCAATAGCAAATCGAAGACACGTGCGGCAAAGACCCTCGGCCGATAAACGTGCTCAATCACCTCGAGGCTTACAACTAACGGGAAGGAGCCGTATCGTTCCTTTAAATCTTCGTCCGTTGAGCCTTCGAAGACTTGAAGCTGCGGCGAAGCCGATTTCGCGAGTTCAACTCCTGAGACTGACGGATCCACTCCCATTACGTCGTAACCTCGGTTAAGAAGCTCCATCATGAAGGCGCCGTTGCCACAGCCCATGTCGAACACCTTCCGGCTTCCAAGCTGGCGCGATTCATGGTCGACGACTTGCACCACCTTGGTCCAAAGATACGACTCCGTGTGCGAAGGATGCAGTTGCTATAGTTGTATTCTGCCGAGTCCCTCATACCGACTGTTCAATAAATAGAACAAGGTTCTTGTCAGTTGTCGTAAGCGCAAATAGGCCTTGTCGCACAACCCAATAACCATTCGTAGACTTGAATCATGGTCCGCGCAGCTCCCGGCCACGAGAACGACCTTCTCGCCCAATCGGCGGCACCCGCTCCGCGCGCTCGAAGTTCCGCTCTTGGCATGCCAATAGCTTGCCTAAGCGACTCGGAAATTCCTTCTACCGTCGGAGCAGACTGCCAGCCGTATCCGAGCCGCGGCAAGTCCTGCCAAGGTGCGGCCGTTGTCGTAATCACGGGCACGCCGCATGACAGGGCTTCCGCCACGCAGAGCCCGAAGTTTTCGCTAAAAGTTGGCAAAACGAATAAATCCGCGGACGCATAGAGAGTCCATTTTCTAGAGTTATCAACCTCGCCGATAAACTTCACCTGTCGTCGTAAGTCGAGACTGTGAACTAACGATTCTACTTCGGCGCGGTGTCCATTCTCGTCAGGACCGGCGATGATCAGCTCCCACTCGGAAGGCGGCTGGACTGCCTTCCACGCATGAACAAGGTTGAGAAGACCTTTTTTTGGATGGATTCGTGATAGGAAAAGAACACGCGCATGCCCATTCGATTCGGGTCTTACCGTTTTTTCTGGCGGCTCGATGCCATTGGGGATCACTGTAATCGGCGGTTGCCGACCAAACGCGCGGATCTCAGCTGCTTCCTCCAGCGACGTTGCGTGGAAGGCCGTCGCCGACGCCAGGTCGCGGCCCTGATATGCAAACCAAGCCAGACGTTTTTTGAGCCGACCGTTGTTTATAGCCCATTGCGAGAGCATGCCGTGCGGACTAACGACTCTTGGGCAGTTGTGCCTTCGAGCGAACGCAGCGGTCGCATGGTTCGTGGCCAGCCAAAGACCGTGATCATGGATGAGCGTGGGGCCTTCATTGGAGCACAGGCTTGCAAGTATGCGTCGGAACTTGTCCGATATGCCCCAAGAGCGCGCGAGAGACGACTCCCGGACGGCGTGGACCGTTACGTTTTGTCGGGGCCAACCACAAGGGATGGCTTCTTCCGCCGGGCATCCAGCGACTAAATGGACGTCGACGCCCAGT
>JAICUM010000278.1 GCA_025935855.1 Pirellulales bacterium
ACGGCGGGACTGCCTAGCCGCAGTTGCCTTGAAAAATCCTCGGCGCTTTCCGCGGCAACGGCAATCGCCCAACTGGGAAGCGTCTTCTCCGGCATGGCGCCGCCGCCGGGCGCGGACGCGACGGCTTGAATCGAGTACCGTTCGGGCTGCGGAGCTTTTTGATGCAATTCGGCTATGAGTCGTTCGGCCCGCGCGCGGATTTCGCTTTCGTCGATCACGAGTTGGCGGAGGACCGGAATCTCCTCAAATGCACGGCCGGCGCGATGGATCTGAAGTGTTGCCTGGAACGCCGCGAGCGTGAGCTTATCGACTCGCAGCGCCCGGGCGAGCGGATTTGACCGTAGCTTCGCTACGAGTTCCGCGCGTCCCACGATGATCCCGCACTGCGGTCCCCCGAGCAGCTTGTCGCCGCTGAACAGCACGAGATCGGCGCCGGCGCGCACGCTTTCGCCGACGATCGGTTCGTCCACCAAGCCATAGCTGGTGAGATCGTATAAACAGCCGCTGCCAACGTCGTCGATCACCGTGAGGTGATGCTTGCCGCCGAGCCCGACCAGATCGGCGATAGCCACCGATTCGCAGAATCCGGTGATCCGGTAGTTGCTAGGATGAACGCGCAGCAGCGCTGCGGTTTCAGGGCCGATGGCCTCCGCATAATCGGAAAGTCGCGTTCGATTCGTGGTCCCGACTTCGTGCAGCTCGACGCACGCCTGGCGGAACACGTCGGGGAGGCGAAACGAGCCGCCGATCTCGATGAGCTGGCCGCGGGAAATGACGACGCGGCGGCCGGCGGCTAGCGTTTGCAGCGTGAGGAGCGTGGCGGCAGCGCAGTTGTTCACGATGAGCGCCGCTTCCGCGCCGGTCACTTGCTGGCAAAGCTGTTCGACCGCGGCGCCGCGCCGGCCCCGTTGGCCGGAGGCCAGATCGACCTCCAGATTGGTGCAGGCGGCCGCCTTAGCCATCGCGTCGATCGCTTTCTGGGCGAGCGGCGCCCGGCCGAGATTCGTATGGATCACGATTCCCGTGGCGTTGATCACTTCGCGGAGGCCGTCGGAGGCAGCACTACTGGCGGCTTGATGAAGGTCGCGCACGACCATTTCCTCGATTGTCTCGACGTTGTCCGGCCATGAGTCCGCGTGGCCGTTTCGGAGCGTGTTCAGAATGGCACGAATCCAGTCGGTAACGGGGGCTCGGCCATATTGGGTAGATAGCGCTTGAACGTCCGGACGAAGTAGCACTCGCTCGACCGCCGGCAGATGCCGCAATTTCTCTCGGTTTGATAAGCTCACGTGGCCGCCTCGTCGATCGGTACTGAAAGTCGCGGCCCCGGCGAGCGAAGATCGCCGGCGCGAGAAGTTATTTGGGCTTGGTCGAAGAATTCAAAAATCGGGACGGCGTGTTTGCGCGTGATTCCCCATTGCTCTCGAAGTTCACCCACCTTGGCGTGCGGAGACTTCTGGAAATGTCTGGCCAGCCTTTGCCGCAATGACTCGAGCGCCTCGCGATCCACAACCAGTTGCGGGGACAGGCGGACTACTCGGCCCGCGTCAACGGCGACTTGGACCAGCGGCTCCAGATCCTTCGGAGAATAGCCATGCTTTTCACCGAATTCCTTCAGCGTCGGGGGGCTGGGTCCCGCGCCAGTTACCTCCGCCAGCAGCGCATCTAGCATGGCTTGCTGGCGATGCGTTAGTTCCGGCCCAGTCGGCAGGCCGATGCGATCGCCGCGCCGGATCAACTCGCGACTCTTCGTCATGGCATCAAGCAGAGCGTCGATGACCTGCGGGCTCGCATGGCGGCTCATGGCGGAAGCGACCACGGACAGGAGCACTTGGGACGTGGGGCGACGTCGTTCCAGCTCGATCTGGCAACGACGGATCAATTGCTGCTTCAGTTGGTTGAATCGCTGCATCGTAATGAACGTCGGCGGTGCTCCGGCCGTGCGGACGATCTTGTTTTGCTGTTCTAGCCGACCGAGGACCGCATCGCACTGCGGCGGTGCTAAGCCGATCCAGGATTCACTGGCGTGGTCGAACGCAGTTTCGCCGCGGAGTTCGATGAACGTCGCCAATCGAACGTGGGGATCAGCATCTGCCAGCCCGCTGGCGGCGGCGAGGCAGCGTTTCAACCGGTCTGCCGGTCGCGGCGCGGGGCCGACGACGGTCCCGCCGCCGATGGTAGCCGCCGGTGAAAGTTGGCGCAGAATGAAGGGCTGTCCATATTCGGCCACGATGGGCGATTTGCAACGCAGAACCGCGAACGCCGATTGGCCGGGCGCCGCCTCGGGCTGGTCCATCATCACCTGGGCCGTGGCCTGATTGGCGCCAAGGTGCATACGCACAAACTGGCGGCGTTTCAGGCCGTGCGTCGCCTCGGGCAGCACTTGCAGGCTGACGATGTGACGCGTCGCCGGCTCAAACGCGTTTGGCGTCGCGAGCTCATCCCCGCGGTGGATGGCCGATCCTTTGACGCCGGCGAGATTGACGGCGGCCCGTTCGCCGGCGGAAACGCTCGTCACGTCGGCGCCTTGCGACTGCAAGCGGCGAATGCGAACCAGCGTTCCCTTGGGCAACAAGTGCAGCGTTTCGCCGACGTGGGCACTCCCGCGCCAAACGGTTCCGGTCACCACGGCGCCCTGCCCCGCCGGTGAAAACACGCGATCGATCGGCAGCCGGAAGCGTCGATCGGCCACGGCCCGCTCCGGAGCTTTCAGAGCGGAATCGATGAGCGCTTGGCGGAATTCGGCGAGATTCTGGCCGGTCTTCGTTGAGACTCTGATTCTCGGAGCCGTTCTGAGGAAGGACTTCTCCACTAATTCCGCCACCTCCAGATCGACCAAGTCGAGCTGTTCGTCGTCCGCAAGGTCGCACTTGGTAATCGCGATCACGCCGCGTTTGATTCCCAGCATTTCGAGTAGCGCCAAGTGTTCGCGGGTTTGCGGCATCACTGAGTCGTCCGCCGCGACCACGAGCAGCGCGGCATCGACGCCGGACGCTCCGGCCACCATGGTGCGTATGAGTCGCTCATGTCCCGGCACATCGATGAGTGCATAGCGGCGACCGTCGTCATCAAAATGCGAGAAGCCCAGCTCGATCGTGATGCCGCGGCGCTTCTCTTCCGGCAGTCGATCGACCGTGCCGCCTGTCAGGGCGTGTACGAGCGCGGATTTTCCGTGATCAATGTGCCCGGCCAGGCAAATGACAAATTGCGAACGAGAATTGTGCGGCTGACCAGGCATTCGCTCGAACGGGCTTTTTTCTTCATGGTAGCCCGGCCCGGTATCGCTGTCAGCCTACGTGAGATTGGACTACAGTGGCCGATAAGGCGTATTTAAGGGCAATCCAGTAGAACGAGGCTTGGCGATGACCGACGCGATTCGACTTACGCAGCTTGCGAAGCGAGCGGGATGCGCTGCCAAGCAGCCGCCGGGCTATTTGCTGTCGCTGTTGGGATCGTTGCCCGCGATTACCGATCCGAATGTCCTCGTCGGCAACGCGATGGCGGACGACGCGGCGGTTTACAAATTGTCGGAGGATCTGGCGCTCGTCCTGACAACCGATTTTTTCACGCCGATTGTCGATCGTCCGTACGATTTTGGCGCCATTGCCGCGGCGAACGCGCTGAGCGACGTGTACGCGATGGGCGGCGCGCCGCTTACGGCGCTGAGCATTGTGGGATTCCCGGACGCGGTTCTGCCGCCGGAAGTGCTCGGGGATATTCTACGCGGCGCCGCCGACAAGGCGGCTGAAGCTGGCGTGGCGATTGTCGGCGGGCACACCATTAAGTCCGACGAGCCAATTTTTGGTCTCGCGGTCGTCGGGAAGGTTTCGCCGGATAAAGTTCTATCGAACAACGGGGCTCGGCCGGGCGACGTGCTGATCCTCACGAAGCCGTTGGGCTTGGGCATCATCACCACGGCGGCGAAGAACAACGAAGACAAGCACGGCGCGATTGCGGAAGCGATTCGTGTGATGACCACGCTCAACCGGAGCGCGGCGGAAGAGATCGGACGTGTCGAGACGCATGCGTTGACCGACGTCACCGGCTTCGGGCTGCTCGGGCATCTGCGAAACGTTGTTGCCGCGAGCAACGTGAGCGCGCGGGTTTTCGCTGACGCGGCGCCCGTGCTTCCAGCGGCTCGCGAGTATGTGAACGCTGGCATCGCGCCGGGCGGCACCCACGCGAACCATCGGTTTCTTGCTGACTGGGTGACCTACGCCGCCGGCGTGTCGAAGGAAGAGCAACTGATTCTGTGCGATGCGCAGACTTCCGGCGGCCTGCTGGCCGCGGTCGCCGCGGAGCGGGCGGACGCGCTGTTGTCCGCTTTGCGGACGCGAGGAATGAGCGAGGCTGCGGCGATTGGCAGAATTGAATCGACAGCACCGAATCGGATTTACGTCGAGCGATCTTGGTCAGTCTGAAGGCGCCCGGGCCGATCAAGCGTCGGATTGCTCCGGCCGATTGCGGCAAGTAGAATTACGCTCAGCAAAGGCACTCAACAAACCGACGCAAGCCATTATGCAGAAAAGGTTTATCCTCAACTCGTCGCGTTCCTCGAAGCAAGGAACGTTGATCAACGTCGGAAAAGAGTCCGAAGAATATCAAGAGTTGACCAATACCATGACCATGGCGGCCGAGGACATGGCTGAAATCGGGCTGGCCGAGGGGCAGCGGGCGGTGGTTCGCACGAAATTCGGGGAATCGGAGTTCAAATGCCAGGCGGGGAAGGTTCCGCTTGGAATGATCTTCATCCCCTACGGGCCGCCGACGTGTAAACTGATGGGCGGCGACACCGACGGCACCGGGATGCCGACGTCTAAGGGCTGGGAAGTGGAAGTGCTGCCGCAATAGCGGTATTACGTTGCCCTCGGTGGGCGGCAATTGAAGGACAATTTATGTCAGAAAAATCAAAGCCAGAAAACCTGCTGGGGGCGGCGGCCCTGCATTTTGAGATCAACGGCGATCATCCGGGACTGGCGGCGTGGACCGAGATCGAGGACGGCCGGTTTATGCCGCGCCGCGTCCGCGGAAGCTGCCAGGGCCGGGCGCTGGGCTGAGTGTTCACCGTTCCGTCATCCGGTTCGGATGACACCAGTTGTTCGGATACTGAATCACCGTAGGGCAGCCAGGCGCTGGCCGCGTGCCGTCCTACTTAACGTCTACCATCAGAAGCCACTACACTCATCGAGCGGGCACTGCCATGGATCTTCAAGTCATCGACAACGCGACATGCACCTTCTGCGGGTGCGTGTGCGACGATATCCAGTTGCACCACGATGAGGTGCGCATTCATAAAGCGAACAAGGCGTGCGTGCTCGGCACCGCGTGGTTTCTGAATCACACGGCCGAACGGCTCTATCCCGATGCGCTGATCGACGGCCAGCCGACTACGCTGGACGAGGCGATTGCCGAGTCAGCGAGGATTCTTCACGCCGCCGACATGCCGCTGGTGTACGGCATGAGCAACACGACGTGCGAGGCGCAGAAGGAATGCGCGGCGCTGGCCGACCAGCTCGGGGGGCTGCTCGATAGTCACACCTCGTTGTGACACGGTCCAACCGAGATCGCCGCCCAGTTGGGTGGCAAAGTAACTTGTACGCTCGGCGAAGTGAAGCAACGGGCCGACTTTATCGTGTACTGGGGAGGAAATCCGGCGGAGTGCCATCCTCGCCATTTCACCAAGTATACGATCATGCAGAAGAGCAAGTTCCTGCCGCGCGGCCGCAAGGACCGCACGATGGTGCTGGTTGATATTCGTGAAACGAAGAGCGCCAAGGCGGCGGATATCTTCCTGCAGATCAGGCCGGGCAAGGATTTCGAGCTGATCACCATTCTGCGCGCGATGGTCAAAGGCCGCCATGTCGGGGATGAACAAATTGCCGAGACGGGGCTGAGCCGCGAAACGATCGACGACCTCATTCGCCGCATGAAGACCTGCAAGTTTGGCTGCATGTTCTTCGGGATGGGACTTTCGATGACGCGTGGCAAGCATATGAACAGCGCCGCGTTGCTCACGCTGGCGGCGGAGCTGAACGCGTTCACCAAGTTCGTCGCGATGCCCATGCGCGGACACGGCAACGTGACGGGCGCCGATGTGATCATGCGCTGGCAGACCGGCTTTCCGTTTGGAATCTCGTTCAATCGCGGCTATCCGCGCTACAATCCGGGCGAGTTTTCGACGGTCGATATCCTGGTGCGCGGCGACTGCGACGCGGCGTTTATCATCGGCGCCGATCCGGGGGCGACGATGCCGCAGCCGGCGATCGATCACTTGAAGCGGATACCGACAATCGTGCTCGATCCGCACATCACGCACACGAGCAAGTTGTCGCGGGTACACATCACGACGGCTCCGCAGGGAATTGCCGCGCCGGGCACGGCCTACCGCATGGATGAAATTCCGTTGCCATTGAAGCCGGCGCTGAAATCGCCTTACCCGACGGATGAGGAAGTGGTTCGCAGAATCAACGAGGAGCTGGCCAAGATGCCGTTCTGGCTGCCGGATGGAAGCCAGCCGCAGATGCGTCCCGCGCAGGTATA
>JAICUM010000430.1 GCA_025935855.1 Pirellulales bacterium
GGCGGTCTTTTCCCGCGCTGACCATGGCCGACAGCGTCTTTTCGTCGAAGACAGGGTTGCGCCGCTCGACGCCGGGGTTGGGAGGATTACCGCGTTCCCAGTCGGCGGCGCGTGCGGCCGCGTCGCCCAGCTCCTGCGCGTTGAGATTCGTGCGATTCTTCTCGATGTCTTTCAAATCCACGTGCATCCGCTGCAGCGTGTGCTGCGTGATCACCGCCGGCAGGAACCGGTTCAGCGTCTGCTCGGTGCAGCCGTAGGGGTAATCAGCCAGGTAGGGCAGGGCGTCAACCATCGCCCCGGCCAACGTCGGCGTGTACCGCACCTCCAACCGCGTTTGCTCGGCACGCCGCTCCATCGGCACGGTAAACGTGAACTTGCCCGTCTCGCCGTCCGGCCGAATCACGCCGCTGAACGAATCGGTTTTCAGCATCCCGTGTACGAGCACCGGGAAGCTCATCTGCATCGCGTCGGATTCCTCGTCGGTGAGGGCCGACATCCGTATCTTGGCCTCGCCCTCGTGCACGGCCTTCACGCGCCAATCGACCCGCGTTTCGCCGTCCGCCGCGATCTCCACGGTCTTCTCCGCCGACTCCGGCGCCTCAAGCGAACCGCCTTCCATCTCCAGCTTCACGCGCACCTGCTTCGACGTCTTGAGATAGTTGTGTACGTTGGCCGAGAGGACCACCTCGTCCCGCTCGACGAAGAACCGCGGCGCCTGCAAGCGCACGATAATGTTCTTCCGCGAAACCACCTCCGCCGATCCTTCGCCCACCCGCGTCCCGGCGCCCATCCCCCACACGTTGATCTTCCAAGTCGTGAGGTTCTCCGGCATGTCGAGCTCGACTTCCGCGAGCCCGTCCGCGTTGGTTTGCAGCGAGCCGACCCACAGCGCGGTATCGGCGAAGTTCTGACGAATCGTCGGCTCCGCCCAGGAGTCCTTTTTCACCGAACTGGGCAACAATGTCGCGAGAGAATTGAAATCGTCCATGGCTGCGCCGCTCGCTGGGGTTTCGAGTGTCCCCGCGGCCGGCGCCGCCGGCGCTGGAGGAGCCATCGTCATCGGCGCCGCAGCTCCTAGAGCCATTCCGCGCATTCGCATTCCGCCGCCCCCTCCGAAGCCTCCCGACTCCTTATAAACACCTTTCTGTCCGTTAACTTCCATCCCGTCTTCATCCGACGTGCTCTCGCCGAACACGCCCAGGATTTGCATCTGCTTCTCGTCCCGCTTCGCCGCCGGGTACTCCACCCGGTCCAGGTTCGTCTCGCTTTGCGGGTTGTGATTCCGCCGCCACTTCCAGAAGAATTCCTTGATTTCCGGCACGTTCTTTCCGCCGGCGATGTAATCGAGCGCCTTGTCGTAAATCGCGACCACCGTTGAACCAACGACCGGCTTGCCGTCCAGGCCCTTGAGCTTGAGCTGCACCTTGGCATGTTGCCCCGGCAGATACGCCTTCGACGACGGCGCCACCTCGACGTCGAACACCCGCTTCGCCGGCGGCACGAAGATTTCCCGCACCTCGCTATGCACGCCCCCGCCGTGAACCGTCACGGCCTCCACGAAAAAGTTCGGCATGTCGCGCTGCTCGACGCCGATTTCCACGACCGTGCTCTTGCCGTTGAGCATCACCATCTGCGGCGCCTTGTACACGCCGTTCGCCGGCCGCACAAACAGCAGCACCGCCGCGCCGGATTTGTTCGCGCTGACTTGCAGCTGCACCTTCTCGCCCGGCGCGTACTCGCGCTTGTCCGGCACGATTTCCACGTCGTTGAACCGGAAGTCGCCGCCCGTAAAGTCCGGCCCGCGCACGACGATCACCTGTCCACCCTCAATCTCATGCCGGTCTTTCTCATTGCCAGACTTATCGGTCACCTTGTACGACAGCCGATACTGCCCCGGCTCCGACGCCTTGATCTGTAGCGTCGCCCGTCCCTCGTCGTTTGTCGGCAGATTCCACTTGGCCACCTCGCTCTCTACCGGCTTGCCGTCCGTGTAGCTGATCTTCAGCAGCCGCAGCACGCCGTCGCCCTTCACCGGCTTGTCGTCCAGCGTCCGCGCCGCCATCTCCACCTGCATCGTGTCGCCCGTGCGGTAGTAACCGCGGTGCGTCCACACGTACACGCGGAACGGCTCGCGCGCCACCAGCACCTGTCCGCTGGCCGTGATCGTCCTACGCGACTGGTCGGTCACTTCCGCTTCAATTCGGTAGCTATGGTCCTTATCAGGGTGGAACTGCTTCGCCGCGGCCGTATCGATCTCAACCTCCACCGTACCGTCCGGACCAATCTCCGCTTCCTGCTCCGCCACGACTTCCGGCTGCTCGACCGGCCGGAACCACCACGAGGGCGCCGGCCGCACGCACCCCCAGCGCGAGAAGCCCGGGTACCACGAGTAGTTCTCCGAGAACCACCAGTAGCCGCGGCCATACAGCCAGTCCCACGGCGCCGGCGGGTACCACGGCTCGTTGTAGGACGTGCGCAGCACCTTAAACTTCACCCGCGCCTCAGTCACTGGCGAGCCGAAGTAGTACTTCGCCGTGATCGTCGCCTTGATCTTTTCGCCGAGCGCCACGGGCTCGCTCGGCGCGTCGATCGTCACCTCGTACTCGGGCTTCTTATATTCCTCGACGCGGAACCCGCCGCCGCCGTGGTTCACCACCATCAACTGGTACTGGCCGAGCATCGCCCCCTTCGGCAGCTTCCACGAACCGCCCAGCCCGCCGTAGGCGTCGGCCGTGAGCGACTGCGTATACACCTTCTCGCCGCGCGGATCGTGAATCTCCACGACGAACGACTTCCCGGCAAACGTCGATGGCTCCGGCTGATCGAATTGCGCGTTCGCTACCCAGAACTTGAAATGAACCTCCTGATCCGGCCGGTACACCGGCCGATCGGTGATGGTGAACACCTTCACCTGCTTGTACTGGGCGTCGTAGTACTCGCCGGCCCAGACGTTGCTGAAGCCGAGATAGGCAAGCCGCCCCTCGGGCGTCGTCGCGATCGCCAGCCACTGATGCCGCGCGTGCTGCTCATCCGTCGGCAGCGTCACCAGACCTTTGCCGTCGGTGAATTGTGCAAAATCCTTCGTGTTGACGCGGAACTGATTCGTCCCGTTCTGCTGCTCCTGCCAGTAGCCGAAGAACTCGACGTTGCACTTGGCCACCGGCTTGCCGCTCACCGCGTCCGCCACGTAATACAGCGCCTGTTTCTCCAGCGGCTTCTTCACAATCGCCGTGTCGGCGATCCACAGCACGACTCGCTGGACGTTCCCCTTGTCCATCTTCGCGGTGACGAGATACGCGCCGGCCTTCTGCAGCGGCGTCGTCACAGTCACGCGGCGATCGAAATGGTTGTCCCGCGGCTCCAGATCGAGCGACCACCTGGCCGCCGCTTCGTCCAGGTATTTCTGCTGATTGTTCACCACCAGCCGCTGGCCGATCTGCTCCAGGTTAAGCCGCTCCCACTGAAGCTGCTTGGGATTGCTCTTAAGGTATTCCTTCACGTCGTCCAGGAGCAGCCGCACGTTGATCGGCTGCGCTGAAAACTCGACGTGCTTCCCGTTGCGAAAGCGGTAGTCGAACGTTCCGCCGAGCCCCGCCGGCTGCAAAGGCGTCGCCTCGATGCGGCCCCAGTTGCCGACAATTTGCTCGAGCTGATCCCGGTACTCCGGCTTCTTTGGATGCGCCTGGGATAAATTCTTCCACTCGTCCGCGGCGCGTGTGTATTCGCGGCGGTTCTCGAATTCCTGGGCGAGCGCCGCCTTCGCGGTCGTCCACTCGTCGCCCTTGCCCTTAGCCTTCTCGATAATCCGCTTCCACAGCGCGATGTAATTGTGTTCCTCCGGCAGCTTGAACCGCTTGATGCCCGTCGCCAGCTTGGCCAAGGTTTCGTCGTCTGACAGCGTGTCCAATTGGAACAAGCTCTTCGTCTTGTCGGCGTCATCCGTCTGCCGGCCGAACCACCAGCCGTACTCGACCAGCGTCTGCACGCCGAACTGCGACTGCAAAAACTCCGCTCGCTGCCGCCACTCGACCGGCTTGAGCGCCGGCTGCCACTCGCTCCGCTGGGCGAGCACCCATCGCCAGCGCTCGCCGTCGTTGCTCGCTTCTTTCCACGACTCCGGCAGCTTGTAATAAACCGGCTCGCCATCCTTATTCACCGGGGCGCCGGCCGAACCGCCGCCATAATAGCCCCAGCCTTCTTCGTAGTCGGGCAATTCCTCCCAGCTGGTCAGCAGTTGTAGCCGCCAGGGTTGAGCATTGCCCGCCGGCGCCATGAGCGTCGCGGCAAACCGCGTCAACTGCTCGCTCGCTTCGCCCGTTTTCTGCTCGGCCGGCTTGTCGTTCAGAAGCTCGTACGCGTGCCAGAAGAGCTGCAGCGCCCGGGCGCGATCCCTCGCGGTTGCATGCACCACCTTCCCGCCGCCCCGATGCTGACCGCGGCGAAACTCGCCGGCGATCAGAAAACCTTGGTGGTCGATTTCCACATA
>JAICUM010000564.1 GCA_025935855.1 Pirellulales bacterium
CAGGATAGGCGCCGCGGTGCTTTCGTCGATCGGGCATGCGTTCATCTCCGAGCGGCTCGTGCCAAATCAGCCTATCCGAGCTTGCTGCGTAAGGACGCGCCTCCGAGTGGTTCCCGCATGATTCTCGAAGCAATGCGGAGCTGCGCCGCCCCGGATATACTGGATGGGCTTCGTCGTCGCCAGCCGCTCACGCGCCACGTCCTCTAATGCCCGTCTACCGACTCTTCTTATCCGTGGCGTTTCTCACCACCTGGGCGCGGCCCTTACCCGCGCACGCGGCGTCGCCGGATTTCGGCCGCGACGTGCTGCCCATTTTGCGGCGGTCATGTTTTGAGTGCCACGGCGCGAAAACCCAAAAGGCCAAGTTGCGGCTCGACGTGCGGACGGCCGCCTTGACGCATGAGGGGGTCATTGTCCCCGGCGATGCAGCCGGCAGTGAACTCTATCGCCGAATCAGCTTGCCGGCGGGTGATGACGAGATCATGCCCGCGACCGGCAAGCCTTTGTCGAAGAAGGAGACAGAGCTGATCCGCCGCTGGATCGAAGCAGGGGCGGTTTGGCCGGAAAACATCAAAACCAACCGGCACTGGGCCTATGAACCGCCCACCCGGCCGGCGTTGCCGCAAGTAGAGAATGCAGACTGGGCGCGGAACGAAGTCGATCGCTTCATCCTGGCGCGTCTCGCGGAGGAAGGGCTGTCGCCATCGCCGGAAGCGGACCGGGCCGTCCTTTTGCGGCGCGTGTATTTGGATCTCACTGGCCTGCCGCCGAGTCCGAGTGAACTAGATGCGTTTTTGGCGGACGATGCGCAGGACGCCTACGAAAAAGTCGTCGAGCGGCTTCTCAGCTCGCCACAGTTCGGCGAGCGCTGGGCGCGGCCCTGGCTGGATCTGGCGCGGTACGCCGACTCCCATGGCTTTCAGCGCGACGATTTGCGCGAGATCTGGGCCTATCGCGATTGGGTCATCAAGGCGCTCAACGCGGACATGCCGTTCGACGAGTTCACCATCGAGCAACTGGCGGGCGACTTGTTGCCGCAGGCGACCAAGGAGCAGAAGATCGCCACTGGTTTCCATCGCTGCACGATGACGAACGTGGAGGCCGGTTCCGAGCCGGAGGAGACGCGCACCAATCAGGTGATCGACCGGGTGAACACCACAGCCACGGTTTGGCTAGGAACCACCTTAGAATGCGCCCAGTGCCACGACCACAAATTCGATCCTTTTTCGCAGAAGGAGTACTACCAGCTCTTCGCGTTCTTCAATAACACGGCGCTCGAGGCTCAGCGGACCAATCCCAAGGCGCCCGGATCGATCCAGTTTATGGGCCCGTCGATGCGACTCAGCGACGAGGTCGTCGAACGCAAGCCAGTCGGAAACCGAGCCGGCAGCGCTAAAAAGAGGGCGCGCAAGGCAGGGGTGGAATCGCCCGGCGCCAAGGAGCCGACGACGCTGATTATGCAGGAGCTCTACCAGCCGCGGCTGACGAGAGTCTTCGCCCGGGGCGACTACCACCAGCCGGCGGAGCGCGTCGAGCCGGACGTGCCGGCCGTGTTTCCGCCGCTGGAAACCGGCAGCCGGGATCGGCTGGCCCTGGCCAAGTGGCTCGTCGATCGGCGTCATCCCCTCGTGGCGCGGGTGACGGTCAACCGCTGGTGGGCCGAGCTGTTTGGTCATGGCATCGTCGAGACGGTCGAGGATTTCGGCGTCAAGGGCCTGCCGCCGACGCATCCGGAGCTGCTGGACTGGCTGGCGGTCGAGTTCATGGACAACGACTGGTCGATGAAGCACGTGCTACGCACGATCGTCACGTCCGCCACCTACCGTCAGTCGTCCAAGGTGACGCCGGAGCTACTGGCGCGGGATGATCAGAATCTTCTATATGCGCGGGGCCCGCGCGTGCGGATGGACGCCGAAATGATCCGTGACAACGCCCTGGCGATCGCCGGCTTATTGAGCAAAAAGCAATTCGGACCGCCCATCCGCCCGTACCAGCCGGAAGGGCTGTGGGCGAAAGTCGGCGGCGCGAAAGTCGATTACCAGGTCAGCCCCGGGGAGGACCAGTATCGTCGCGGCATTTACGTCGTGTGGAAGCGCGGCGCGCCGTATCCGAGTTTCGTGAATTTCGACGCCACGGCCCGGCTGGCTTGCACGACGAAGCGTTCGCGCTCCAATACGCCGCTGCAAGCGCTTACCTTGCTGAACGATCCAGTCTACGTCGAGGCGGCGAAAGCGCTGGTCGGGCGTACGCTTTGCGGAACGCCACAAGCCGACCTCAAGAGTCGAATTGGGTACATGCTACGGCTCTGTGTGTGCCGCGAGCCGACGGCGACGGAAGCCAGGGCGCTGGCTCGCCTGTACGAGGCTCAGCTCCAGGCCGCTCGCGCCGATCAGAGCGGCGCGATGGCGCTCTGGGCCGACATGCCGTCGGTCGCAGGCGTCCCGCGTGAGGAGCTCGCCGCCTGGTACGCGGTGGCCACGGCGCTGTTGAACCTGGATGAAACGATCACCAAAGGTTGAAAGACATGGATCCGCTGCAGCAGTTCTGGCAGACGCAGACGCGGCGGCAGTTCCTGCGCGGTTCCGGGATTGGCCTTGGCGCCATGGCGCTCGGCTCGCTGTTGAATGGCGACGCGGTTGGCCGAATGGCTGCGTCATCAACTGGCCCGCTGGCGGCGCGACCGCCGCATTTCACACCCCGGGCTCGCAATGTCATCTATATGCACATGATCGGCGCACCGTCGCAGCTGGACTTGTTCGATTACAAGCCAAAGCTGATCGAATATGACGGGCAGCTGTGTCCTCAAGAGCTGCTCGAAGGCAAGCGGTTCGCCTTCATCGGCGGCCGCATGACGCTGGCTGGCACTCGATACCGGTTCGGCTGTCATGGTCAAAGCGGACAGGAGATCTCCGAGCTCT
Organism: Pirellulales bacterium; assembly: GCA_025935855.1. GTDB lineage: Bacteria > Planctomycetota > Planctomycetia > Pirellulales > Lacipirellulaceae > Lacipirellula. Next base: position 2,919 of record JAICUM010000564.1, read on the forward strand.
TGCCGCATCTGTCGCGGGTCGCCGATGACGTCACCATCCTGAAAGGGCTGAACACCAACGAGATCAACCACGCGCCGGCCCAGATGTTCTTGCACACGGGCTTCGGCCGCGGCGGGCGACCGAGCTTTGGCTCCTGGGTGGTGTATGGGCTGGGTTCGGAGAACGCGGACTTGCCGGCGTACGTGGTGATGCTCTCGGGCCCGGCCGGCGGCGCGGGAACCAGCATGTGGTCCACCGGCTTCTTGCCGAGCGTGTACCAGGGCGTGCAGTTCCGCACGCGCGGCGACGGCGTCTTGTTTCTCTCCA
>JAICUM010000689.1 GCA_025935855.1 Pirellulales bacterium
CGTCGAGCTGACGCTCTCGACGGCCTCGCCGGCGCTCAGTGCGGCGGGGCCGGGTCTCGCTCCGCTCCATGTCACGCTTTCAGCCGACCCGGGCGCGGCAGCGAATCAGACGCCTAATGCCAACGCCGCCGAAGGCCAGCAGCAGGCGGCGCAGATGTTCTACGGACGCGGCGCCTCGAAGAGCCAGGTGCTCGACCAGCTCCAAGGGCTGAACACTCAACGGGCGGAACTCGGCGCCAAGATCAGCAACGCCACCAACTTTCAAGAGAGCTACTCGCTGAGCTGGAACCTGAACGACGTGGCTGGCAACTTCCAGCAACTGGAGCTGAATGGCGACGCGACCGCTCTCAGCGTGCTGCATAGCGAAGCCCCCGGCGAGCGCGACGGGCCGAGCCTGAGCTATAAGCTGGCTAGCAGCGTCAGCCTCGCGAGCCGCACCGATCAGCAGATGGTGCGGATTATGCAAACAGACCTCGCGAGCCAGTTCTACCACGTCGCCGTGCCGTTGCTCACGTCGTACGTGTACCGCGAAGCGGAGCTTATGAACGCCAGCGACGAAGACCTGCTCGCCGGGCCAATGACCGCCTATTTGGACGGCCGCTTTGTGGGCAAAGGCGAAATCCCGACGGTGGCCCGCGGGCAGAAGTTCGTCGTTGGCTTCGGCGCCGACCCGCAGTTTCGTACCCGTCGCGAGCTGGTGAAGAAGGACGACGCCGTCCAGGGCGGCAACCGCGAAACGCGATTTGAGTACCGGCTCATTGTCGAGAACTTCGGCTCACAACCGGCGCCGGTGCGCGTGGTCGATCGCCTGCCCCACAGCGAACGGGGCGCCGATATTCGTGTCACGCTCGGCGACGTGAGCGATCCAGTGAGCGAGGATAAGCTCTACCAGCGCGAGGAGCGCCCGATGGGACTGTTGCGGTGGGACGTCAAAGCCCCGGCCGGCGCCGCCGGAGAGACCGCGCGGCTGATCACCTACAAGTACACCGTCGAGTACGACCGGAAGTTCGTCGTGTCGCTGCCGTCGTCGAAGCAAACGCTGCACGAAGAGTTCGAACGCCTGCAGCGCGAGCGGCAGAAGCGGTAGGCCTTGTCAATTTGCGATCAAAATGATGCGCGCCACTAGCCCCGACCTAGCTAGGTCGGGGCTATTTGGTGCGCGTATCGAATCAAGACGCGCAATTGCTAGCTCAGCAGTCCTCGTACGGTACGTCGATCGCGTGCGCTTGCAGGTCTTCCAGATCCACGAATTCTAGCGCTGAGATGTGCGTGGCGCCGAGCACCACCGCCGGGGCCATGCCGGCTTCCAGCGCCTCTTTCCACCGCTCGACGCACAGGCACCAGCGATCGCCGGCCACCAAGCCCGGGAACTGATACATCGCGTTCGGAGTGCTCAGGTCGTTGCCGCGTGCCTTGGAGAATTCGAGGAATTCGTCCGTCGCCTCGATGCACACCAGGTGCAGGCCCAGGTCGTCCGGCCCGGTGCGGCAGCAGCCGTCGCGATAGAAGCCGGTCATCGGGTCGGTTGAGCAGGGCTCCAATTCGCCGCCGAGAACGTTTTTTGGGTTGGCCATGATAATTTGTCCGGAACGAAAGGCGTGAAGCAGAGAGTCAATCTTATCACAAGACGCGGCGTGCGAATCAAGTGTAGCCCTCTCGCTCCGCGAGAGGGATCATCTCACGGAGTGAGATGACTACACTTGCGCTCATTGCGTGGCTGCCGCTCCGCAATGATACTACACCGCAATCATTTGTTTTGCGTTCCACCACCTAGCGCCAATCCTCGCCATGCTTCGCTACGCCGCTTTTCCGCTTGAACTGGCCGCCTACGGCGCGCCGTACGCCTTCGTTCAAAGCTTGATCCGTTCGCCCAAGCCGCTCGATCCCGAATACGCCTGGCACGCCGTAACGCGCGACATGCCACGCGGCACCGACTGGGTTCGCACCACCTGGCCCATCGCGCCGCTGCGGCCGCTGGTGATCCGCGCGAAGATGAAGCAGGACCACGTCCTGGGCATCTCGGCCCACTACGACGTGTCGAACGACTTCTACAAGTTGTTCCTCGACAAGAAGTACATGTTCTACTCGTGCGCCGACTTCCGCACGCCCGACGACACGCTGGAGCAAGCCCAGCAGAACAAGGCCGACTTCATCCTGAACCTGATCGACCCCCAGCCGGGCGAAAAGATTCTGGAGCTCGGCTGCGGTTGGGGCTCGATGCTCCGCCGCGTCCACGAGCACACCGGCGACAGGGAAAACCTCTACGGCCTCACCC
>JAICUM010000230.1 GCA_025935855.1 Pirellulales bacterium
AGCTATCGAGAATAAAGTCCTTACGCAGCACGGGCAGCGCCACGGCCGCACGCACTTGGGTCAGGTAATCCAGGCATCCCTGGAAATACGGCTCGTCGGTCAGGACGCTGAGGCAAGCCGCACCGTGGTCCTCGTAAATACGTGCGATGGCGACGGGCACAAAGTCCGCTCGGATAACCCCGGCCGACGGACTTGCCTTCTTCACCTCGGCGATGAGCCGCACGGCGCCTGGCTTCGACACGGCGTCGAAAAAATCTCGCACGCGTGGCGCCGCGGCAAGCCGGCGCTCCAATTCCGCCTGAGGCGTGCGCTCACGAGCGGCGGCAATCTCCCGTCGCTTCGTCGCCACGATCTTATCGAGAATGGTGTCCGCCATCTGATTTATCGTAACCCGCAGCCATTCAACCGTCTCAGCCGCCAGATCCTGAGCGGTCCGCCGAGCGAGCGTTATGATGTAAGCTTAATGGAAGCAACTGTTTCGCGAACCCTCAAAAACAGGCGGTCGGCGTTGGGCCCTCGCTCAAGATATCCCCTCGCATGGACCGTCTTCGCGACACTGGCCTTCGGCGCCGGACCGCGGCGAGCGTCCGCCCTGGAGCACGTGACGGCCGTGGCGACCAAGGGGGAACCGCCGCGCCAGCTCGAAGGCGAGGCGGTGCTCGAAGATCGCCGCGGCGGCCTATTGCTGAAGACGGCCGACGGAGCGCTCTACACGCTTCCCGCCGAGTCGATTCAGAAGCGCTCGAGCGATTCGAAGCCGCTGGCAATGCTCAACCGCGAGCAGCTCACCGCGAAGGTGATGGCCGAGCTCCCGCCCGGCTTTCGCGTTCACAACTCAACGAATTACATCGTCTGCTTCAACACCACCCGCACGTACGCGGAATGGACGAGCTCGCTGTTGGAGCGGCTGCAAAAGGCGTTCATCACCTACTGGAAGCGCCAAGGGTGCGACGTGAAGTCGCCCGAGCAGCCGCTGGTGGTGCTCGTCTTCAGCGATCAAGGAAGCTACGCCGCCTATGCCCGCAAAGAACTCGGCCCGGCTGTGAGCAACATCATCGGCTACTACAGCCTGCAATCGAACCGGATCATCATGTACGACCTGACCGGGTTGCAGGCGCTGGCCAGCGGTAGCCGCGGATCGATGCGCGACATTACGGTCACTCTTTCCCAGCCGGCGGCTGAGCCGTTGGTGGCAACGATCGTCCACGAGGCGACCCACCAGATCTCCTACAACTGCGGGATGCAAACCCGGCTCGCGGCCAACCCGCTATGGGTGAGCGAGGGCCTGGCGATGTATTTTGAGACGCCGGATTTATCCAGCACGCGCGGCTGGAGCGGAATTGGCAATGTGAACTACAGCCGCCTGGATCGCTTCAGCGACAACCTGCAGAACAATCGGGCGGCGCCGCTGAAGCAGATGATCGAAAGCGACGATCTCTTTCGCAAGCCGGAGACGGCCGTCGATTCGTACGCCCAGGCGTGGGCGTGGACGTACTACCTGATCAAGTGGAAGCCAAAGCAGTACGCGGCGTACCTCCGAATGGTCCAAGACAAGCCAATGCTGCAAGAAGATCAACCACAAAAGCGGCTGGCCGACTTCCACAAGTTCTTCGGCGACGACTTACAGGCTCTGGAAGAAGACTTCTTCCGCAAGATGCAACGCGTGAAATGAGCCGCCGGCCGCAACTTGGGCGGAGAATGCACGGCGCGCGGATAAAGAACCTCAGCCGGTCAAAACAGCGCAAGCTCGTGCCCGGAGTGGCGCGATCGTCTTCAGTGCTCTCGATGATTTTCCACTTGCGTACGGGCTCCGCAGGCCGGACATTCGACGTCGCGCTGCGTTTCGGAAAGGATGTGCTCAACGCTGCCGGCGGACGTTTTTCGCTCGATGTACTTGTAACGAACCTTGTGAATGACGGCTGACTGCCCACAGACGTCACAAATGATCGTTATCGCGTCCATCGTTATGAACTCCGTTGGTCATACGATGGTCGCTTTATGCAACGTCCGTGCCGAACGAAAAAATTATGGGGACTCGTCCGCTAACCGGTTACGCCGCGAACCTTTACGCAGAGTGCTGCGTATGGCGAAGATTTGCCGACTCTCGCGCCAATCGGGTTCGCTGGCGCTTGATCACCAGTGCTAGCCCCATCATCGCGAGCGCTGCGGCGGCCGGCTCTGGCACGGCTGCCAACTTGTAGACGATGCCGCCGGTTCCATTGGACGGAGTGTTGGTGGTCATCACGTAGAGCTCGCCGTTGGCGTCCTGGCCGAAGCCGTGGACCGTCAGGCCGTTCGGCAGAATGCCGCCTGCAAACTGCGGCAGCAAGAACTCATTGATCAACCCAGTTTGCAAATCGGCGTAAAACAACCGGCCGTCGGCGCGAACCGGCTGGCCGTGCAGCGCAAGGTCGCCGAAGATGAACTTGCCAGTGAGTTGCGGAATAGCCGTACCGCGATAGACGAAGCCGCCGGTGATGGAGATGCCGTCGCCGTGGTCGTACTCCAGCGTTCCCAACGGGCCTGAGATCGGATCGATCAAGCCGGCTGGCGAACCAGGGCTGCGGTTGCCAGGCCCGGGGCCGACCGTGCCGGTCGATCGATCAAACAAAAAATCGCCTTCCTTGACCGCCCAGCCGTAGTTGCCGCCGAGGGTCACACGGTCGATTTCCTCGATTGTGTTCTGGCCGACGTCGGCGACGATCAACTGGCCGTTGGCCGTGTCGAACGAGAACCGATATGGATTGCGGAAGCCATACGCGAAGATTTCCGGAACCTGCCCCGGCGCCTGGAACGGATTGGTGGTTGGGATGCGGTATTGGCCGTTCGGGCTGACCGGGTCGCCGCTACCGGCGTTGAGCGTCGGACTCAGCGGATCGATCCGCAGCATCTTGCCGAGAGCGGCGGTTAAGTTTTGCGCATTGCCGCCCGGCTCGATGTGGCTGGGGCCGACGTCGTTCGCATTGCCGCCGTCGCCGGTGCCGAGGTACAGATAGCCATCCGGCCCAAACGCGATGGTGCCGCCGTTGTGATTGCCGGCGTTCTTGCCGAACGAAATGATATCTCGCCGCGACGCCGGATCGACGACGTTCGGATCACTGGCGGACATCTTCCACTCGGTGATCGCGTTCTTGTAATTCTGCGTGGCGCCCGCCGGCGCGGGATACGTGGCGCCGGTTCCTAGCGGCATGCTCTCGTAGGTGTAGAGGGTGCGAAAGCCGGCGCTGGTGGGATCATTGAATCCGGGATGAAACGCCAGGCCGAGGAAGCCGCGTTCGTCGTTCGCATTGCCGGCGTTTAGCGGGGGCTGCACGACCGATTGAATGTCGAGAGCCGATCCGGGTTGCAGCACGCCGTTTTCAATCACGCGCAACAGGCCTTTCTGTTCGACCACGAAGAGCCGGCTTGTATCTCCCGGAGCGCTGAAACCGTAATCGGGAGCCGACATGCCGGTAGCGATCGGGTCGAGATGAACGGCGATCGTTCCCTTTTGGATCGATGGAAGGAAGGCGCCGGCGCGGGCGGGCGGCGAGAACAGCGGCAGAGTCAACAGGCACGCGATGACCGCGGCGGCGACTCGAAAAAAGCTGTCAATCAAGCGATCGAAGCAAGCGAACGCGGCGCTGGCGGGCTTCATCACAAGGTCCTTCCCCTCGAGTGTGCGGGCAATTCACGCGATGCACGGCCGGGCTCGCCGAGGGATGTCCAGGCGGCGCACCCGCCGTGCATCTGCAGGTCTTCCTAGTGCAGATGTCGCGTGACCAGGCAACTATTGCAGCATGAGGCAAGCCGCAATCGGACCGCCGGCAGCGTGCCGCTAGCGGGTTGGAGCGTGCGGCGATTTGTCGCCACTTGGCGGACGCACATTTTTGCTGACAGAATTCTTAGTTCTTGCGGCGCTTTGGCTTAAGGCTGTTTTCTTGGCGACAAACAGGATTTGTCGCGACAGAACCCGCGTATGCGGGCGCGCAGCGCAATCGTCGGCCGATTTCAGGCGTGAGCAAGTTGGTCGAATTATCAAGGAGCCATGTGATCGTTTATACACTATTCGGCTAGTCAAGTCAAGACGTCTTCCATTGCCCGAGACTGCGACATTTCGCGCGTCTACTTTCCGTCACGATTCTCTCGCCGCCTACCTTTTAACGGCGCGGAGGAATAAAATACCTTGAGGTGTAGATTTGGACGCGACCCGCGTCTGCGGCGCCAAGTCGTGAAAACGGCGCTCTTGTATGGCGGTCAATGGCGAACCCGCCGCGATTTGCGGTGAAAGGAGCGAGTGATGCCAATCTATCAGGTGAAATTGCTAGACCGAGAGGAAGTGGCCGCCGACACCATGGCATTTTGGGTGGAGAAGCCGACGGGGTTTACCTATAAGCCCGGCCAATTTGCGGACTTCACGTTGGCCGATCCTCCTGAGACCGACGCCGAAGGAAATATCCGCGGCTTTTCTCTCGCCAGCGCGCCGTACGAGGAGCACTTGATGTTCACCACGCGGATGCGCGACACGGCGTTCAAGCGCGTCTTGAAAAAGCTGCCCGCGGGCGCTGAGCTGACGCTGGACGCGCCGTACGGATCATTCACGTTGCACCACAATGAAAGCGTTCCGGCTGTGTTTCTCACGGGCGGCATCGGCGTCACGCCTGTACGCAGCATTGTCTTGCAAGCCGCCCACGATCACAGTGGCCCCAGGATCACGCTTTTTGATTGCAATCGACGGCGGGAAGAAGCAGTGTTTCTGGAAGAGTTGACGGAGGCCCAGAACCAGAATCCCAACTACAAGTTCATCGGCGTCATGACCCGCGCCGACAAGTCGCAATGGCCGGGGGAAACGGGCCATTTAACGGCTGATATGCTCCGCAAGTATGTCAGCGATCTTTCGCGTCCGATTTTCTACGTTGCCGGACCGCGGGAAATGGTCGGCGCGATGCGGGCGCTTCTAACCGAGTGCAACGTCGATGAGGACAACATTCGCACGGAAGAGTTTTCCGGGTACTGATTGGCAAAGGGAATTCCAGCGATTGGACTGCCGCATCATGGGAGTCAACGAGTCACGGACACGGCATTCATTTGTTTTGCGACCGGTTGCTCCATACCGGTTGGAGCTGACGGTTTGGACGCTGCGGCGACGCCCGGAAAACGCGGTCGATTGCTGGGACGGCCACACGTATTGGCGCGCGTTGCCGCTGGCAGGGTCGACGCTTGCTCTTGCCGTTACTCAGGCCGGAACCTCCGAGTCGCCTCGGCTTCGCGTCACGATCCCCGGCGTCACCTTGAGCTCGGAACGGAAGGAGGCAGCCGTTGCGGCGTTACGGAGATTGCTCGGGCTGGAAGCGGACCTCAGCGGCTTCTACCGACTTGCCTCGGGTGACACGAAATTAGGCAAGTTGGCGGAACGATTCCGAGGCGTGAAGCCGCCTCGCTTTACGACCCTTTTTGAATGCCTTGTGAACGCGATTGCGTGTCAACAGGTATCGCTGGCTGTTGGCGTGTTGCTGCTGAACCGACTCTCCGCGAACTTTGGCAGCGCGGCCGAGAACGATCCGCAGGTACACGCTTTTCCGCAACCGCATGATCTTGCCGCGGCCCATCCGAAGGAAATCCAGGGGTTGGGATTCAGCCGGCGTAAAGCCGAGTACATCATTGGCCTGGCCCGTGAAGCGGAAGCTGGGAGGCTTGACGCCAATGCGTTGGCGGCGCTGCCGAACGAGGAAGCGGTTGCCAATCTGATGGAATTGCGAGGCATTGGCCGATGGTCAGCTGAATACGCGATGCTTCGCGGCCTTGGCCGATGGGACGTTTTTCCGGGCGATGACGTGGGGGCGGCGAATAAGCTTGAGCGTTGGCTTCACCTTCGGAAGCCTTTGGACTATGCGGGGGTGCATCGCCGCATGGCCCGCTGGCAACCGTATGCGGGGTTGGTGTACTTTCATCTCCTGCTGCGCGGGCTAGCGGAGTCAGGGCGATTGAATGCGGAAGACCGCGGAAGCGCCGCCATCGTTGGGTAGCGCCGCCTGCGATTGAGTTCGCATTCTTTTTCTCAAACGCGGCGCGGAACCCGCGTGGGTGCGTCCGTTTTCCTTTTTTCCGGAACTCAATGCGGCGTGGCGTGTCAAGGGGTTTTGCCGCCAGCGCCAGGGCGCCAAACGCGCGCATGGGAGGCGGACGCGCGGATGGCGGCTGCGTGCTTTACAATGGGCTGCATGGCTTCTGGCGGAAAATGCCGCTAAGCCGCAAGCGATGAGGATAGTGCTTCGGAAAGGGCCCATCATTGTGGCGTGATGCCATTGTTTTGGGGAAGCTGGCCGCGGGTTTGGGTGGCGACGTGGAGCAGGGGAACACGAATGGGCAAACGCTGGGGGTTAGACGTTCGAAATGTTTAGATGGATTCGGCAGTTGATCGCGCTGGAATGTGGCGCCGTTGTATTGGTAGGCGTCTCGGTGTCCTGCGCGCATGCAAAGGACCTGCTTGTCGCCGACCGGCTCAACAACAGCGTTTACCGGTATAGCGAGACGGGCGCCTTCTTGGGCGTGGTCCTGACAGACAATGTGAACATCAATCAGCCGGTTGGCATGGCCCTGTCGCCGGATCTGACGAAGCTTTACATTTCCAGCGCGCAGAATAGCCGGCTCATCAGCTACGATTACAACTACGCTGCTGGAACGGCGAACAATCCAACGATCCTGGCCGAAGGCCGGGACGACGGACTGGCGTTTCCAAACTCGATTCTTGTCGAGCCCGATGGATCGAAGATCTACGTCTCGAATCTTGATCCGACGCAGGAGGGCGACGTTTACGTGAGCACCGGCGTCGCGCAGTTCCATGCGGACGGCACGAGCGCGGGGCCGAACATCAATGGCCCCATTGGCGGTGGCTCGATCGTGCAGCTCTCAGGTTTGGCCTGGGGGCCGGACGGCAAAATGCTCGTCGGCGGATTTCTGGACTTTCCCGGCGGCTCGCAAGGGGCGGTGGGCAAGTCGAACGACGCGAAAACGGCGCTCGGCGATTTTATTCCACCGGCCGCGTCGCTGAACGGCGCCTCGAGCGTGCTCGTGCATGGAAACGACGTGTACGTTTCGGGAATGTTCGCCAGCGACATTCGGCGGTACGACTACGCGACCGGCGCGCTCGATTCGAACTTCCACATCGATAACCTGGCGTTTCCTTCGGGTTTGATCCTCTCGCCGGACGGCGATGGCTTTCTGGCGGGGATCTTGGGATTTGCGAACGGCCAGGGGCGCATCGCCCACTACGACTTCGACGGGCAGTTGGTCGGCGACGGCGTGTTTGCGGCGCCGGGCGGCGGGGGATTTTCGGAAGCGACCGTGATGGTTGTCGAGCCGCAGCTTCCCGGCGACTTTAACGACGATCGGCTCGTGAACGCGGCGGATCTCGCAATTTGGAAGACAAATGCCGGCAACCATTCCGGCACGGCGACCCCGGCTATGGGCGACGCCGATGGCAATGGGAACGTCGATGGCGCGGACTTTCTCATTCTGCAACGGCGGCTTACCTCGGCGCCCGGCTCGGCCTCGCCGGTTCCTGAACAGACTGGCGCCGGTTTGATGTTGGCCGCAATCGAATTAGCGTTGGCGTTTGGTTCCACTCGCCGGGAACGCACGCAAGCGTCGAACGGTTCGGAGACGCGCGCGTGTTAATTTGGCGGGGTCGTAGCTA